>JABHLN010000030.1 GCA_018693105.1 Desulfobacterales bacterium
GATAAGTATTATAAAATGTTTTTAAAGTGTTGAAAAAGAAAAATGTCTAATGTGCAGGTTAATGTAGCAAGGAAAGTTATCTATACTGTTCAATTAATTCAATTTCGCTGCACTGGATTTTATATTAAAATTACCACTTAATAACCGGTAACAATATTTTGGTACTAACCATAATAAGTAAAAGGAGAATACTATGGCAAGCCTGAAACTAATGAATCCACTTACAATCAGAGAAACAACTATTCCAAACCGTATAGTATTTCCCCCTATTCAAACAAACTACGCTGCTGAAAACGGTGAAGCCACAGATCGACTCATACGCTTCCATAAAACTATTGCCCAAAACAACGTCGGTCTTTCAATAATCGGTGCTACAGGAATATCCCCATTTTCCAAGATTGGAGACCACGCGTTATGCCTTTATGAAAAGGAGCAGATTTCTTCAGTAGAAAAACTATTTAAGGCTATTAAAGAAGCCGGGTCTGTTCCTGCAATACAGCTAAACCATGGCGGACGTGTTATGAACCCGGATCTTGCCGGAGGTAAATTAGTAGGGCCTTCGGCCGTTCCATCACCTGCAACAGGTAACACCCCCCATGAACTGTCTGCTGAAGAAGTTCAGGATATTATCGACAATTTTGTTCAGGCGGCTGTTAATGCAAAAAATGCCGGTGCTGAAATGGTTGAATTTCATGGAGCACATTGTTTTCTTTTAAACCAGTTCCTGTCTCCTCTCGCAAACCAGAGGAAAGACCAGTATGGCGGAAGCACAGAAAACAGAGCCCGTATCGTAAAGGAGATTCTTCGTAAAGCAAGAGAGAAAGTCGGGGACAAATTTATCATAGGTCTTCGTATGAGTGTTGAAGAATGTGTAGATGGAGGCTTAACTGTTGATGAGAGTTCGAAAATGGTGAAGATGTTCGTAGATGAAAGCCTTGATATTATTCATGTGTCTGCGGGCGGGCTCGATTTGGAACCGCAAATACTAACGGAAGTCTGGTCATGGAAGAAACTCGTTAATCTGGCTGGAGATATAAAAAAGCAGGTAGACATTCCGGTTATCGCCGTAGGCGGGATACTCAGCCTCAATCAGGCAGAATCGGTAATTGAAGAAGGACTTGCTGACATGGTAGCAATGGGCCGGTCTTTGGTTGCAGATCCTGAACTGGTAACTAAAACGCTCAATGGTAAGTTAGACGAGATTGATGAATGTACATACTGTCTGCAGTGTTTTGCTCCGAGCGAGGATCCTGGTATGACATGTTCTGTAAATGAAAATCTGTGATTCTGCCCCAGTGTATTTCATTATTAAACTGAATTTTTTTAATAATAATAAAATCCGGAAAGACTTCCTTGCCTCTCTGGGGGGGCAAGACAAACTTATCCCCTTTCAGGGGTAAACCAAAGCTGGTCCTTTGGCCAGGATATTTACGCTGCAAATCACAAAACCAAAACTACAATTATGTAATAAATTTCTATATATAATTACATATTTGTATACTATAAAAAAGCCCGCCGATTTTGCAAGCAAGCATTATATGTATTGAATACAGACATGTAGGTAAACAAGTTCCCATTGGCACGGTGCTTGCGATAACAACCAGAATATGTAAAATAAAAGATATTAACTCAGATATTATATCAGGAGATAAAAAAATGAGCGGAAGAGCAAAAATCTTAGCGGCAATAAACAAAAATAAACAGCCGAAAGCAACCATCGCGTATAAGGAAAAAAATTCCATAGATGTTTTTGGAGAAAATGTATTCAGCATGTCGGCAATGAAGAAAAGACTTCCTAAGGATATTTACAAATCTTTAAAGGACACCGTTGAAAATTTTTCACAGCTTAACGATGCAGTTGCAGATGTTGTGGCAAGTGCCATGAAAGACTGGGCAATTGAAAAAGGTGCTACTCACTACGCACATGTTTTCTTTCCACTTACAGGAGCTACGGCGGAAAAGCATGACAGCTTTCTGGTACCTGATATATCCGGAAATGCAATAGCGGAATTTTCAGGAAATACATTGATTCAGGGAGAACCTGATGCCTCAAGTTTTCCAAGCGGAGGCCTTCGTCAGACTTTTGAAGCAAGAGGTTATACAGCATGGGATGTGACCAGTCCGGCATATATTATGGAAAGCCCGAATGGAGCCACCCTTTGCATTCCAACCGCTTTTGTTTCGTGGAAAGGTGAGGCTCTTGATAAGAAAACCCCTATCCTTCGCTCAATGCAGGCTTTAAACATACAGGCCCAGAGAATCCTGAAACTTTTTGGTGATGATTCCGGTAAAATAGTTTCTTCAACATGCGGTGCAGAGCAGGAATATTTTCTGATAGACAAATGTTTTTTGTCCGCCAGGCCGGATATCCAGGCTGCAGGAAGAACTCTTTTTGGTGCGGCTGCTCCAAAAGGCCAGCAGTTTGATGATCATTACTTTGGTGCAATCACAGACCGCGTACTTGCTTTTATGTTTGAGGTTGAGCGTGAATTATACAGACTTGGAATCCCTGTGAAAACCAGACACAATGAAGTTGCTCCGGGACAGTATGAAGTTGCTCCTGTATTTGAAACATCAAACCTTGCAACAGACCATCAACAGCTTACTATGGTAACTCTTAAGAAAATAGCGAAAAAGCACGGCATGGAGTGTCTTCTGCATGAAAAACCTTTTGCAGGGGTTAATGGTTCCGGTAAACATTGTAACTATTCTTTTGGGAACGCAAGTCAGGGTAACCTCCTTGATCCCGGCGATACCCCTCATGAAAATGCGCAGTTTCTCGTATTCTGCGCTGCAATAATCAGGGGCGTTCACAAATATGCTAAAGTTTTAAGGGCTGTTGTTGCATCTGCCGGAAATGATCACCGCCTTGGCGCAAATGAAGCACCACCTGCCATTATTTCAATTTTTCTTGGCGAACAGCTTGCTGATGTTTTTGAACAGGTTAAAAAAGGAGGTGCCACTTCTTCAAAAGAGGCAGGAATAATGGCAATTGGTGTTGATGCACTTCCTGATCTTCCCAAAGATGCCGGTGACCGCAACAGAACAAGCCCATTTGCATTCACAGGAAACCGTTTTGAGTTCAGGGCTGTTGGTTCTGATCAATCAGTTTCCGGCCCCCTTGTAGCAATGAATACAATTTTTACAGATTCTATTAATTATGTTGCAACTGAACTTGAAAATGCAACAGCCGGTGACCCTTCAAAGCTTAATGAAGCGGTTCAGAATCTTCTTAAGAAAATTATGGACGAGCATGGATCAGTTATTTTTAACGGGGACAACTATACTGATGAATGGCAGGAAGAAGCTTCAAAAAGAGGACTTCCCAATCTTAAAACAACCCCGGAAGCTCTGCCTGCTCTTATAGATGATGATGTTATTGAACTTTTCAACAAATACAATGTTCTTTCCATGGAGGAAATGAATAGCCGTTATGAAACATACCTTGAGCAGTATATTCTTAAAGTAAAAGTTGAAGCCAGAACAGTAGTTGAAATGGCAAACACTATTATTTATCCTTCAGCGGTGCGCTACCAGACAGAACTGGCTGATAGCTGCCTGAAGATGAAAGAGCTTGATGTCGATTGTGACGCATCAGCCCTTAAGAACACTGCAGGCCTTATTAAAGAGCTGAAAGCAGGTATTGAAGCTCTTGAAGCTCTTATGGCACACGAAGAAGAAGATGCTCTTGAAGAAGCAAAAAAATGCTGCAAAAAAATTCTTCCGGCAATGTTGAAAGTTCGTGAGACAGCTGATAAACTTGAAGGTGTTGTTGCTGATGATCTTTGGGCTCTTCCGACCTATCAGGAAATGCTTTTTATCAGATAGTCAGGAATTACTAAGAAAAAAACCGCCCGAATCGCTTTGCAGTTCGGGCGGTTTTTTCTATTAATACCAACACACAAATATTTTATTCTACAGACCTGGCAGAACAAAATATGCAAGCCTTGTGTGAAACCGGCATATTAAGTTTTAATCCGAAGCGATTATATACCGGCCTTTTTCAATGAATCCCTTGAATTCATATAATCTTGCTGATAATGATTCTATAAGCTATCTCAAAAAAAAGATTAGGGTTCATAGCAAGGCGCAAAGGGGCGAGAAAGCAGAGCCGCGGTAGTATGTGAGCATTTTGAGCCTCTTTGTAACACTGCCAGGGGCACTTAGATTTATTTTGATAACTTTATTAGATACAGAGGCTCTATAAGTGAGATTACAGGAATCATGACTGAATTGGTTTAAAAAAGAATATACTTTTAGACTAGGAAACTAAAATGAGGAGGTTTGGATATTATGAAAAAATCATTTGGAGCTAAAACACTGATCTTGCCAACACCGATATGGTGCGTGGGTTCTTATGATACGAAGGGCAGCCCGAACGTTATGACCATTGCCTGGGGCGGACTTTGCTGTTCCAAACCGCCATGTGTAACTATTTCCCTTCGTAAAGCCACTCATACATACAGCAGTATAATAGAGCGACAGGCTTATACTATTAGTGTTCCTTCTGTACAATACATGAAAGAAGCCGATTATTTCGGTATTGTATCCGGCAAAAATGTTGATAAGTTTAAGGAAACCGGCCTTACACCGGTAAAATCAGAACATGTTGATGCTCCTTATGTAGATGAATTCCCCATGATTCTGGAATGCAAATTGATTCATCATTATGAAATCGGTTTGCACACTCAATTTATCGGTGAAATTATAGACGTCAAAATTGATGAGGATATGGTGAGTGACAAAGGTGAGCCGTTAATCAAAAAAATCAATCCCTTCGTTATGAACCCCGGTGTCAGCCAATATCATAGTATCGGAGAATTTGTCGGGAAAGCTTTTGAAGTCGGAATCAAAAAATAATTAAGGAATTAACTTATGATCGAAGAAATATTTCCGGATTTGTTTAGAATTGAAATCCCATTACCCGACAGCCCTCTAAAAAGCATAAATTCATATGTGATAAAATCCGATGAAAAAAATCTGATAATTGATACCGGATTGAATCGGAAAGTATGCCTTGATGCCATGCTTGCAGGCTTGAAGGAGCTTGATGTTGACCTTGATAAAACAGACTTTTTTATTACTCATTCCCATGCCGATCATTCAGGTCTTGTTCCAAAATTAGTAAGGGGTTCAAACAGCACATATTTTAACAAGCCTGATTTTGAGAATTTGAAGTTATGGAAGGGGTTGGATTATATTGTTGAGTATGCAACGGCACAAGGTTTCCCTGAAGATTTGCTTAGAAAGGCCTTTGAAGGGCATCCGGGTTTTAAATACAGCCCGGACAAGATTCCCAACCTGACACTATTAGAAGAAAATGACACCTTAAATTGTGGAGATTACAGCTTTAAATGCATAGAAACACCAGGTCATACCAGGGGACATCTATGCCTGTATGAAGCAAATAATAAAATCATGGTCTCAGGTGACCATATCCTCATTGATATTACACCAAACATACAATGCTGGTCAGATGAGATAAACCCTTTGAAGGAATACATAGATAGTCTTGAAAAAGTATATGAAATGGATGTTGACCTGGTTTTGCCGGGGCACAGACGTTGTTTTAAAAACTTTAAAGAAAGAATCGATGGTTTAATAGAACACCATAAACAAAGGGCTGATGAAATTCTCGTTCTTCTGGAAAAAAAATCAAAAAATTCATACCAGATCGCATCAGAAATGACATGGGATATTAAGGTCAAGTCCTGGGATGAATTCCCTCCTGCCCAAAAATGGTTCGCCACAGGTGAAGCAATATCTCATGTGAGATATCTTGAAAGAGAAGGGAAGATCCATCGTAAAATAGAAAAAGATATTGTTATGTTTTCAATTTGAAAGAGAGAATGCCCGTCAATATGAGAAAAACGACTTGCGTAATATAAAGTGAACCGCAAGTGGTTAGGAAATATAGAAAAAAACGGGAATTTGCAATGTTCTGCAGATTCCCGTTTTAGCTCCCTTATATTGTCCTGTTTTTTAAAGGCAAGATAATCCGCTGTTCCGGTCTGAAGCCTATATAACACCCTCTTCTTTCAGCACATCAATTTCCGCCTTAGTAAGATCCAAAAGTTTCCCGTATATTTCTGTACTATGTTCACTCAAAAGCGGCGCAGACGTGACTTCAACAGGAGAATCAGACATCTGAACTGCACAACCGGGCATTGTAAAACTCCCATGTGTAGGGTGTTCTATGGTCTGAATCATGCCACGGGTTTTTAAATGTTCATTGACCATCATATCACCGCTGTCAATGACTGCTCCACAAGGAATTCCTGCCTCTCCTAGTATTTGCATCACCTCGAATTTATCACGCTCTTGAGTCCAGTTTTTTACCACTTCATAAAGATCGTCAAAATGGTCATTGCGAGTGATCTGGTCAACAAAACGGGGATCATTCAGCAATTCTTCTTCACCTATAGTCTTAATGAGGGTTTCCCACATTGTCGGGATGATAAAGATAAACACGTAATCATTCGGTCCGCCAGGTTTACAAGGATAAAGGTCTGTCGGTGCCACCGTTTCAATCCGGTTACCCGTACGTAAAGCAGGTACCTGCCCCAAATAGTGTGCGATCATACCTATACGGCTGAGATTTACAACTGCATCCTGCATGGAAACTTCTACGCGTTGCCCCCGGCCGGTTTTTTCACGTTGGATAAGCGCGGACAGAATTCCAACAGCACAATGAAGTCCGGCCCCGGTATCTCCAATGGCCGGTCCCGCCCTGAGAGGATCAGTGTCCGGTGTCCCGGTAATGCTCATGCACCCGCCGGTTGCCTGGGCAATCATGTCAAAACTCTTGAAGCCGGAATAGGGACCATAAGTACCGAAGCCTTTGACCTGGGCAAATATGATTCGGGGGTTGATCTCCGAAATTACGTCATAGCCAAGCCCAAGTTCTTCAATCACACCCGGACCATAATTCTCAAGTATTACATCAAAATGGGGGAGGAGCTGTTTGAAGAGGGTTTTGCCTTTTTCACTCTTGAGGTTAAGGGTAATACTTTTTTTGTTGGCGTTGAGCAATAGAAAGTAAGGAGAATCCCCCTCTACATTATCCATGATCAGCATACGACCCTGATCCCCCAGCTTGGGTTCTTCAACTTTGATAACCTCAGCCCCAAGGAAAGCCAGAGTTTCACTGCATGATGGCCCGGCTTCAAACTGGCTAAGATCAAGTATTTTGATATGGTCCAATGCCTTCATAAACTCCCCCTTTTTATGGATTAAATTATTTAATTTTTTGACGCTGCTACTACTCTCGAAGGATAATCGGAATTGTCTGAAAAATGCATTCCCGAAAAATAAATAAACGATAAGAACCTGCATTTGTTAAAAAAATGTAGCAATAGTGAAATTATGTGTCAACATCAAATATGATGGCGTCGTAAAAAGTCTCCATCCACTGCGTTATAGTGGTTGATCAAAAGTTCGAATAGATTAAGTTTTTAAGGATGGATTATTCTTCTTTTTTAAAAAAGTCTTTAAAAAAATGAATAGTATGGTTTTTGTATTGAAGGGCCACATCTTTATTGTAAATTACAAACATATCCCCATCTAAGGCTGTAATCTGTTTGTCTCTGTTATTAAAAACCTGGAAGGTTCTATTAATTATTTCATCGGCTGAAATTATGTGATTGTTATAATCAAGAACAAAATGTAAATCCACCTGCCTATTTGCCTTTCCCCAAACCAGAGTACGAAGATAATCTCGAATATCATCGATTTTATCCTTCATTCTCGCTATTGACATTCTGCTGAAATTTTCATCAAAAGCTGAGAAATATATGTTTGCAGGGAATATCGGCTGCATTGTTAGAACTTTGTCAAAGGTTAGTCCTGCAAGCTTTTGAGCGGTTTTTTTTATTTTCATACTCACAAGACCGTCTTTTAAGACAGATGTATCAATCTTGTACGGCTCACCGAATTTTATACAAAGATTCCCTTTTTTCTTATCCTTGAAAAATTGTTTGATAACATATCCAATATCCTTCAGGTAGATATTATCAGAACTCATACCTGAGTCCTGTAATCTTTTTATTTCAACAAAATTTTCATCTTCAAGAACAGGTTCATAGGAGATATTAACATCGACAATATAGACATCCACACCAGTGTGAAGGGAAGCTTCAACATCCATAAGAAAAGGAAGATGATGGAATCCGTCAACTCTTCCTGTATAGCTTCTGCCGGTTTTAATTTCATCCATCTTCAGAAATTCAAGGATTCCTGATTTTATATATGAGTATCCCGGAAATGTAACATACATATTCTTGTTTTCAACAAGGTGGTATCTGTATGCCCTGCTCAGGGAAAGAATTTCTTTTTTGCCGAGAATTATTTCAGAACCATCATCGTTTTCCAAGGTGACAGGTTCTCTAAATACTTTAAATGCTCCCCTTTCAGAAAGATACTCGGCAACACTCAATTTATCGCCTTTTGAATACTCCTTGAAACCAGGATTTACAAAACCCGGGGCAAGGTCCTTGAATATATCAATTTTATCAATAAAAAGATTCGAACCACCTTCAGTAACAACTTTCAGATTATTCTCTCTGAAAATAAGTGAGAGCATAATGAAATCAGCTTCACTGAGATGATTTGGTTTGAAAGTTATTGCACAGTCAGGATTTTTATCCCTGAATTTCTTTATCCCCTCAAGTCCTACTACTCTTGTGTTGAAGGCATTTCCCCTTGCCAGTTGTGCTATAGTCATCTCAAGGGGTGAAATTTCATCATAACGATGTTCCAGAAGATGGAACATCGATTTCATTTTTTCATACAATTGTTCTTTCATGATATAAACAGGATAATGATATGATAATTGACCGCTAAAAAACGGGGTAAATCGTTATGTTTCAAAATCCGAACCGGAAAGACCGGTATATTTTGAAACTTATGAATAAAGTACTATATTTTATCGTGGATTTATATATGACATATAAAAGATATTCTGCAAAAATATTAACGGCAACGTCTTAAATTTAAGAATCGCTGCCGGTATATATTTTATTAAGAAATTATTATGCAGAATCGCCGGAAATTTTTTCCCTCAAGACTGATGAACATTTGAATGTTACTACTCTTCGCTTCCTCAGCATCATGTCTTCACCGGTTGCAGGGTTCCGCCCTTTCCGATCTGCTTTATCATTTACGCAGAATTTACCAAAGTCGCTAATTAAAACGTCATCGCCGCCTTCTAATGATCTTTTCATTATTTCAAGCATTGTCTCAACCATTTCCGAGCACTTCTTCTGGGGAAAACCGATTTCCTTGTGAATAGCATCGGCTATGTTAGATTTTGTAAGTGTCATATATCTTATACTCCTCGTAAAGAAATATTGGTTTGTTTAACCATCATGTATTTTTTATTAAATACTTTTATCAAATCGTTTTGTCAAGAAATTATATAAGTTACATTTTTTACGAAGCCATAAAAGCTTATGAATTGTTCTTTCATTCCAACCGAAATAAAAGAATAATATTCTGAACAATGACATATTCATCGACTATTTACCTTGACAATGACGCATCTAATGAATTATAAGCATCATAAAAGGGGCATAGTAGAATGATTGACGAAATAAGCTTGAAAATATTAAAAATACTTCAGGAGAAAGCCAGAATACCGAATGTTGAAATTGCCAGGAAAGTAGGTATGGCTCCTTCGGCCGTTTTAGAACGAATCAGGAAGCTCGAAAAGCAGGGAATTATTGACGGCTACGAAGTAATACTTAACCCCGAACGGTTCAGAAGGAGTCTTATTGCATTTGTTTTTGTAATGACAAACCGGCCTGAACATGAATTAAATATTGGAAAATCCCTTGCTGAAATCCCTGAAGTTCAAGAGGTACACTTTATAGCAGGTAATGATTGCTTTTTAATAAAGGTACGTGCTGCAGATATAAATGAACTTGATGATATTTTAAAAAACAAAATTTCGGTAATAAAAAATATTTTTTCTACCAAAACAAATATTGTTCTATCAACTGAAAAGGAAACATCAAGAATACCTCTTGATATTTCTGTTTTAGACCATGCGAAGTAACATATGATAAATCATTATTGAACCAAGAAGTAATGATTATTAGAAATAAGGAGCATCAAACCATATGCCGATAACAAAAGGATATTCAAGTCGTCTTTCACCGATATTAGATGATATAGCTGCACATTTTGGTACACCGTTTCATATTTATGATGAGACCGGTATTCGTGAAACCGGACAGGCCCTTATAGATGCATTTGAAAAAGTAAATAATTTCAAGGAATACTTTGCAGTAAAAGCTCTCCCAAATCCCGGTATTCTTAAAATCATGAAAAATATAGGGTTCGGATTTGACTGCAGTTCAATTCCCGAGCTATTGCTCAGCCGACAGGCGGGAGGCATTGGTGATGATATAATATTTACATCAAATAACACTACAGATATAGAATTCCGGGAAGCCGCTGCAAATGGGGGATGTATTCTGAACCTTGATGATATTTCACTTATTTCAAAGGTCCCTGAAATGCCCGAACTTGTATGCTTTCGTTATAATCCGGGTTCTAGAAGGACAGGGAATTCCATAATAGGAAACCCGGTAGAAGCAAAATATGGGATCACACATGACCAGCTTGTTGATGCTTACCGGTCAGCAATTCAAAGAGGGGCTAAATTCTTCGGACTCCATGCAATGCTTGCCTCAAACGAACTTAATTATGAATATATGATTGAAACAACCCGAATGCTAATGGAAACAATAAAGGAAATATCCAATGAACTTGGCATCAGATTCGAGTTTATAAATATTGGAGGAGGCCTAGGAATCCCCTACAAACCAGAAGATGAGCCGCTTGATATTAAAGCAATGGCAAAAAAGATAACAGAGCTTTTCAACAGCTTTGAACAAGAAAACGGCTATGCTCCAAAGTTCTTTATTGAGAGCGGGAGGTATATAACAGGACCTCATGGAGTTCTGGTTACAACGGCAATAAATCAGAAAAATATTTACAGGAAATATATAGGTGTTGATGCCTGCATGTCATCACTCATGCGCCCCGGGATTTACGGTGCCTATCACAATATAACGGTACACGGAAAGGATCCGGACAAAAATAATACTCCGGTTGATGTTGTCGGCTCCCTTTGTGAGAATAATGATAAATTTGCGATTCAACGTCCGCTCCCTGAAATAGACGATGGAGATCTTTTGATTATTCATGATACAGGCGCTCATGGCCATGCAATGGGTTTTAACTACAACGGGAGGCTAAGGCCTAAAGAGCTCCTTCTCCGGACAGATGGCTCTGTTGAACTCATACGTAGAGAGGAAACTATTGAGGATCATTTTGCAACATTGAACTTTAAAAAAGATATTCTCACATTAAACGCTTCCGTATAAAGTGGTTGTCATAGATATATTCAGTAACTTTATTTGACAAACCCTATAACGCAGCAGCCCCACTATAACGGTGAATTATTAACAATGGCTAAGTAGAAATCTTCATATACAAGGCACAGTGTTTGGCCAGGAGTGAAGACATACATGTAGTATGTCGAACGTCTGGCTAAACACTATAACGCAGTAGATGGAGACTTTTTACAACGCCATCACACACCTCCAAGATATGCTTCCTGCACCTGCTTGTTGGAAATCAGCCTATTTGAAGAGTCTGCAATCGTTATACGGCCATTTTCCATCACATAACCCCGGTGAGATACTTTCAGTGCCAGGTTTGCATTCTGCGCAACAAGAAAGATTGTAGTTTTATTTTCAGTGTTAATTTTTTTTATGATATCAAAAATTTGTTTGATAATTATCGGCGCAAGCCCCATGGATGGTTCATCAAGCAGCATCAACCTCGGTCTTGCCATTAAAGCCCTTGATATCGCAAGCATTTGCTGTTCTCCGCCACTAAGTGTTCCTCCAGCTTGATTTCGTCTTTCCGCAATAATCGGGAACAGATCGAATATATAGTCAAGATCTTCCTTGATCCCGTCCCTGTCTTTTCTAAGGAATGCACCCATATCAAGATTTTCCATAACCGTTAAGTACGGGAAAATACGCCTGCCCTCAGGGACCTGGGATATACCAAGCGAAACAATTTTATTTGGGGCCAAATCCTGTATCGGTGTGCCCAGAAAAAATATTTCTCCCGATCTTGGTGGAGCAAGGCCGGATATTGACATAAGGGTTGTAGTTTTCCCTGCTCCGTTTGCACCGATAAGGGTTACAATCTCACCTTCATTAACTTCAATGGAAACATCTTTTAGAACATGAATATTTCCATAGTATGTATTTATCTTTTTAATATTCAGCATCTATTTCATCACCAAGAGACCTTTGCAAGACGTTCATTTTTGTTCAAGTTCAAGGAAGGAGAGAATTTCAACCACAGGAATACATGAGTATTTCGAGGATTAAAATTTGAGCCTGACGCAGAAATCGGACAAAAAGGAACGTTATGCAAAGGTCTCTCCAAGGTATGCCTTTATTACATCTGTATTCCTCTTAATTTCTGCAGGATTCCCCTGGGCGATATTTTTTCCGTAATCCATTACTATGATCCTGTCAGAAAGGCTCATAACAAGACTCATATCATGTTCAATCAAAAGTATTGATATTTTCTCTTCATCACGAATTTTTAAAATCAGATCGTCAAGCTCTTTAGTCTCCTGCATATTCATTCCTGCAGCAGGTTCGTCAAGCAATAAAAGAAAAGGGTCTGTTGCAAGTGCCCGAGCAATTTCAAGACGCCTTTGAGCACCATACGGAAGATTTTTTGCAAATTCATTAACATACTTTTCAAGACCAATTTTTTCCAGGATGTCATAGCTGTCCTGAACTACCTGTTCTTCTTCATTCACAGTTGTTTTTGGTCTGAAAATAGCTCCAATAATCCCGGAATTAAGTCGGCAATGACGGCCTATCATTACATTTTCAAGAACCGTCATATTGGAAAACAGACGAATATTCTGAAATGTTCTGGCAAGACCGCTTTCAGTTATTATATTCGGTTTAAAACCTATTATACTCTTTGTTTTTTTATCCGGTGGTGAAATAAGAATATCCCCTGAAGAGGCAGTATATAAACCTGTTATACAATTAAACAATGTCGTTTTTCCCGCACCGTTCGGACCTATAACAGCAACTATTTCACCATCACTTACATCAAGATTAAAGGTGTCTATAGCACTGAGGCCGCCGAAATTCATTCTAAGGTTTTTTACTTCCAGAACTTTATTCATCAGGTTTTCAATTTATTTTTTAAATTTATATGTCTTTCGAACTTCACTAATAACTCCGCCTGGTCGAAACACCATCATGATAACAAGTGCTGCACCGAAAATGAGCATTCTGAATTCAGAAAAGGCACGAAGATATTCAGGAAGAAGGATAAGTATAAATGCTCCTAATATAACCCCGAGAATTGAGCCCATGCCCCCCAAAACAACTATGCAAAGTATGATTATAGATTCCCATATTGTAAAACTGGCAGGATTAATAAAGGTTGTTTTTGCCGCAAATACGACTCCACCTATTCCCGCCCAGGTAGCTCCCAGAGCAAAAGCGGTGAGTTTTGTTTTTGTATTGTCTATTCCCATTGCCTGGCAGGCTGTTTCATCCTCCCTCAATGCAATCCAGGCCCTTCCTATTCTTGAATCTTTCAGCCTGTTTACAACAAATATCGTAAAAAGAGTCAGCCCTATCATCAGGTAATAAGTATAAATAATATTACCATGAAGTGAAAGTTCAATCCCAAACAAACCGGGGCGGGATATTTTGTCTATTCCGCTTGGACCGAAAGAAAATTCGTTCCAGTTCTCAAGAACAAGCCGTATGATTTCTCCAAAGCCCAGAGTTACAATTGCAAGATAATCACCTCGGAGGCGAAGAACAGGAAAACCCAAAAGTATTCCAAAAGTAAATGCAGTTGCTGCCCCAATAGGAAGTGCAGTCCAGAAACCTATGCCGTAATGATGATTTAAAAGTGCATAGCTGTATGCTCCTACGGCATAAAACGCTACATAGCCAAGATCAAGAAGTCCTGCAAGCCCGACAACAATATTAAGTCCAAGCGCTATCATGACATATATTAAGGTGGTTATCATGATATTGGTCTGATATATGGAAAAAATGAAAGGGAAAACTAATGCAAAAATTCCGGTTACAATAGTTGCGGGAACATAAAAACGGGGAGTTTCAACGACTTGTTGAAAAAATGAAATCTCTGCACTTTTACCTGTTTCACTTTTCTTTTCACCGGCTTCTTTTTTTTCAATGGTATACCGCCAGATAATAGAAAGAAAAAAGCTGCCCAGGCCTATGAAAAGCATATTTTCCCATCGCCATTTGATTTCGTTTTCGACAGTATTTACCCGTATAACCATTATCGGGAATGTCAGAAACATAAACCAGAGTGCAATAAAAAAGGATTTCTTTATTTCTGAAATTGTAAACAGTTTCATTATACTTTCCGCGATACAGACCTGCCAAGTATCCCTGAAGGCCTGAACACAAGGATAAAAACAAGGAATATAAAGGCAAATACATCTTCATAATCACTTGAAACATAACCTGCAAAAAAACTTTCTGTCCACCCGAGAACAAGACCTCCGAGTACCGCCCCGGGAATACTCCCTATACCTCCGAGAACCGCGGCAACAAATGCCTTTATCCCTACGATAAAACCGATATAAAAATTTATCTGCCCCATATGTGAAGCAATGAGCACCCCTCCAATAGCAGCAGTTGCCGAACCAATAATAAAGGTAGCTGAAATTACAAGATTTACATCCACTCCAAGAAGCATGGCCATGTTCATATCCTGCGCTGTTGCACGCATGGCTTTACCGATCTTCGAAAACTTTATTAAGAAAGTCAGAAGAATCATAACAATAGCTGTAGTAATTATGATTACTAACTCTTGTGAGCTGATAATATGTGCATACGGTTCCCAGAATTCAAAATCCGGGATTAGGCTTGGAAAAGGCAGAAAATCTGATGTCTGTGCAAGAAGCACATAGTTCTGAAGAAAAAGCGACATGCCTATTGCACTGATCAGTGCTGAAAGCCTAGGGGCATTTCTTAGAGGTTTATATGCAAGCTTTTCAATTGTAAACCCGTAAGCGCATGAATATAAAACAGCAGCTCCTGATGCTATAACTACTATTGCAACCTGATTAAAACCTGCCATTGTCAATACAGTCGCAATAATAAGTGCGGTAAAGGCACCAATCATATATATTTCCCCATGGGCGAAATTAATCAGTTCGATAATTCCGTATACCATAGTATATCCAAGGGCTATAAGAGCATAAATACTACCCCTTGTGATACCCCCCAAAAAAAGTTCAAGGAAATATTCCCAATCCATTTATATGCTTCTTTCTCCTGTGTTTATTTTTTTCGCATGCCTTGACCTTGAACAATCCCGCTTTGGCGGGACTGGATGGACACTAGTTTACTTCAACAAAGACACCGTTTTTAACCTGGTATACTGAAAAACCTATTCCTGTTGCGTCACCGTTTTTGTCAAAACTGATTTTACCTAGAGGTGTTTCAATATATTCAGTCTTTAGCGCTTTAGAAACAGCAGAATAATCTGTTGACCCTGCCTTCTCAATTGCATTTAAAAGTGCCTGGGCAGCAGCATATGCGCTGTCAAAGAATGCTCCCGGATCTGAGCTGTAAGCTTTCCTGTGAGCTTCTTTTGAAGCAATCGCAAGAGGATTTTTTGAAACATCCCTTGGCCCCGTTACATAAGCACCCTCAGCATTTTTCCCGGCTACCTTGATGAAGGTTTTGTCTTTAAGACCGTCCGCTCCCATGAACCCGGTTTTCATTCTATTTTTACGCATTTTGGAAATAATTTTTGAGGCCTCGGGATGATAACCGCCCCAGACAACCAGGTCTACTTTTTCCCTTTTTACCTTTGTGACTATAGCTGTATAATCCAGGGCGCCAGGTGTAACTCCTTGAAACAGGACTACCTTTACTCCTGACTTTTCAAAATACTTTTTTGAAAGTTCGGCCTGTCCCTTACCATAGTCTCCCTTGTCATGAAGTACAGCCACTTTCTTTACCTTCAATATCTTTGTTGCATAATTTACCTGTAATTGTGCCTGTGCATCATCATAGGCAATAGTACGGTAAAAATTCGGATAATCACCGCTTAATGTCAGATCTGTGTTTGTTGCCGAAGGTGACATGCAGATAATTGAGGATTCTTTGTAAATACCAAGTGCAGCTTTTGTTGCACCGCTGCAGATATGGCCTATAACAACATGTGCGCCTTTTGATATCAACTTGGTTGCTGTGTTGGTAGCTATTTCAGGTTTACAAACATCATCCTCCACAAGAAGTCTAACCTTTTTACCCAGCACACCGCCCTTGGCGTTTATCTCCTTTATTACAATTTCTGCAGCCTTGACAGTAGGGAGACCATATGATGCCAGATCACCACTGTGGGCGCCGGCCACTCCAAGATTAATTGTATCGGGAGCAAAGGAGCAGCCATGTATAGAATACATCAAAAGTAAGCCTGTCGTTAAAATACAAAACAGTTTGCCGATAGTATTTTTCATTTCTGCCTTTCCTCCTTACTTTTTGATGATTTATAAAAAAGTTTAATTAATATAATAATTTGGAGTATAATGAGTCAAGTTAAAACAATTTAGTATGTCTATTAAAAAATTGATAATTTGCTTTACGGCAATAAAGAGGTGTCAAACTTTAGTAATAGTGAAATGTTTCCTTGAATTCATATAACGTTTTATATTATTATAAATAAAACGCTCAAATTCATTTAATATTCAAGAACCATGAATCAGGAGAAATTATATTGAAAAAAATTGGGATTGTTGTAAAGCCTGACAAAATGGCCGAAAAAAATGCTTTTGAGCTTGAGAAATGGTTAAAAGCAAAAAACGTTGAGGTAGTTTTAAGAAAGATCTCAACACATGAACTTAACGAGCATGTAGATGAACTGAGCTCTGCTCCTTCGGATCTTTTTTGCATATTTGTTCTTGGGGGTGACGGAACCTTTCTAAGTGCGGCCAGATGGATCAGGAACCAGAACATCCCTATAATCGGTGTGAAATTTGGCAATGTCGGCTTTATGGCGGAAATCACCGAAGATAATCTTTTCACAGTAGCCGAAGATATTTTAAACAACAGGTTTTCCATTGAACCCAGAATGCGGCTACAGGCTAAGGTGATAAGAGATGAGAGTATGGTTGCATGTGAAACAATTCTAAACGACATTGTTATAAACAAGGGCGCACTGGCAAGACTGGCTCATATTACGACTTATATAAATGAACAATACCTTACATCGTATAGAAGTGACGGACTAATTGTTTCAACCCCTACAGGATCGACAGCATACTCACTCGCAGCAGGCGGGCCAATAATTCACCCTGTAATACCCGGGATTATCATGACCCCTATCTGCCCGTTTACACTTACAAACAGACCTTTAATGGTTCCTGAAAACGTATGTATAAAAATCAAGCTGGCAAAAAAATCATCTGACATCATGTTGACTTTTGACGGTCAGAAAGGCCTTGAAATAGATGAAAGGGATACAATAATTGTTGAAAAAAGCAATCATCCTATCAGCATGATAAAAACTGAGGGTCAGAACTATTATGATGTTCTGAAAACCAAGCTGAAGTGGAGCGGCAGCAGGAACTGATTTGGGTTCAAGGCCGAATAATCCCTGCTCCTAATAGATAGAACCGGAAAAAACAAAAGGCTTTGCACATATACTCTGCAAAGCCTTTTGTTTATATCAGTATTGGCTGTGGTTATTGAATGATGGTCTCCCAAAAAATATAATCGATGGCTAAGTAAAAATATTCATATACAAGGCATAGTTTTTGGCCAGGCGTGAAGGCATACATGTAGTATGTCGAACGTCTGGCTAAAAACTATAACGCAGTAGATGGAGACTTTTAACGACGCCATCATTGAATGTTCATATTCGATTCATTGTATGGATTATCACTTCCCTTCTTAAAAAGAAGGAAACGGTTGCCTTTTGCCTGCTGGGTTTTAAAACTGATTCCCTGCTCTTTTAATCCTTTATAAAGGTAACGCTTAAAATCAAATTTCTTTCCCTGAAAATTAACATCCAGCTGGAAGTTTCCGGGAGATTCGTTTCGAACATTCTTATCCATAAAACCAGGTATGGCTTCAATAACATCTACTATCGTATATGTTTGTTCATCATCAAAATTTCTAAACCAGACGTCAAAGCGGGTACCAGCAGTTGCAGCCCTGTCATAATATGCAACAGTGTCATTAATAAGAGCCTTGGCTACAGCTTTTCCAAGAGCATCAGCCGCTTTGGAAGCCTGCATATTATCATAATAACTACCGGGAACCTTCTGCGTTTTCACATACAGGTCGCCTGATTTCTGGGCAATAAGATCAGCCGTTGCCGGGGCCACAGCTCTTAAGGCAATCTCCACAAGAATTCCGCCAAAATATTTACTTTGCCCCCCAACTTTTTTTGCAGCATGAACATCATATACAAGAAGAAGGTCCGCCCTGTATTTAAGAGCAAGAGCTGAAAGGTCGTCCATGTCAACATCGATACGACCGGCCTGTTCAATTTCATTGTAAACATTATTAATGAACATTTTGTCCAGCACAGTAAATCCCTTGCGCGCAAAAATCCCGTTTATTGCCTGTTCGGTAGCTCTAACAACCCTTGAATTCCTGTGCGCAGAACTTTTGGTTTCCGGAATATATACCGCCATAAAACGAGGATTACCAACAAGTGCGGAAGCATCTTTTATTGTGAATGATACAGATAGAAACATAATTAAAACAAGAAATAATGTACCGGTTAACTTATTAAATTTCATTAAATGCCCCCATATAAATTATTGTTAATTTGATGAAATGTTTTTCAAATTTAATTCATGATAATTAATTTATGTTCATATCTAAATAAGGATTGTCTGATCCTTTCTTAAAAAGAAGGAATCTGTTCCCTTTTGACTGCTGTGTTTTAAAGCTGATCCCTTCATTTTTTAATCCCCTGAACAGCTCACGCTTGAAATCAAACTTCTTTCCCTGATAATTAACGTCAAGCTGGAAATTACCGGGAGACTCATTTCTTACATTCTTGTCCATATATCCGGACATAGCCTCAATAACATCCACTATTGTATATGTCTCATCTTCCTCAAAATTCCTGAACCAGACATCAAACCTCGTTCCGGCATGAACTGCACGCTCAAAGTATGCTAGTGTATCACCAATAAGGGCATCTGACACGGCTTTTCCAAGAGCATCCGCAGCTTTTGAAGCTTGCATGTTGTCATAATAACTACCGGAAACCTTCTGGGTTTTTACATATAAATCACCTGATTTCTGGGCAATAAGGTCAGCCGTTGCCGGTGCCACAGCTTTCAAGGCAATCTCCACAAGAATCCCGCCAAAATATTTACTTTGTCCCCCTACTTTCTTTGCAGCATGAACATCATATACAAGAAGCAGGTCCGCCCTGTATTTAAGAGCAAGAGCTGAAAGGTCGTCCATGTCAACATCAATTCGGCCAGCCTGTTCAATTTCACCATAAACATTATTTATAAACATTTTGTCCAGTACAATAAAACCTTTGCGAGCAAAAACCCCGTTTATTGCCTGCTCAGCAGCTCTAACAACCCTTGAATTCCTGTGCGCAGAACTTTTGGTTTCAGGTATGTATACCGCCATAAATCTCGGGTTTCCGATCTGCGCCATAAGAATGCCGATTGCCCTCAAATCATTTTTTATTGAGGCTGTCTGAACCTCGGCTTGAATTGTTACAGTATAGACACCATCAGGGGCCTTTCCTTCTGATAGTATAGAATAATTTGTTACATATCCGCTTGCCCTGGAATAGATCTTGTCTGAAAGTATTTCAAAATTTGCCATTTTAGTCTTGGAATCAATCAGTGACCCTACACCCTGTTCAACAGCAGCACGCTTGGCATCATTTATCGCCATCTGGCGATTTGCACCCTGCCCTACTACAGTTACTGTACCGCTGAAAGCCATTGTAACTGAAATGAGCATGATTCCCAGAAAAAATAACAACCCGATAATATTTTTAAAGTTCATCATTTTTTTCATATTTGCTTTCTCCTTGCCGAAACATCAAAATCTTGAAAATATTCGGCTTTTATGGGCCGGAAAAAGGCCCGTTTATATTTTAATATACCCTTTAAGTATCAAATTTAATATACACGTATTCCGCCGGCGCCTTTAGATTTTTTAGGCACTCTCTTTAAGGATTTTTTCTGTTGATCCAGCTTCTGCCGATCCTTAATTGCGATATTAATCCTCGTAATTGCATTCATATAAATATTTTTAGGTTCAATCGTTTGTGCTTTTTTATACATCCCTTTTGCTTTATTAAGATTTTTCATGTCGCCAATACGTTCATGTGCAACACCAAGGTTATAGAATGCAGGAGCATTGTTCGGTTCAGCATCAAGCACTGCTTTCCAGACCTCTACAGCTTCACCCCAGGCTCCGTTTTTTGCATATTTTATACCGTTTTTCACCTGCGAATGGGCGCCAATACCGAATGTGCTGCCGTCGTCAAAATTTATTGAGCTGACGACTTCAGTGGGAGAAATTTTTGCAGCAAGCCTTGCGGCAACTTTTGCTGCAAGGTCATTAAGTGTCTGGCTTTTCGGAGGAATAGAACTAATAGACTTGCCTGAAAAACTATTCTCGTTCTTACCACCAAATGTATCTTTGAATGTTTCAGTCACTGTGTCAGTAGCAAGAACCTGCTTTGTCTTAAGGTTAAAAACCTTGAAATGAGTCTTAATTGAAGCATGTCTCGTTATAAGCGGAACATTCTTGGTGACAGGTCTTTTAATCTCCACGTCTGTCATTTTGCCGAAAATGTTTTTTTCTTTTTTGTACTGTCCTGTTGGTTCCTGAACAGTCACTTTTTCACTCCCCCTATTGTCCCGAAGTGATGATATTACCTTGGCAGATATTACAGCATCAGCATTCATAGCCTCAAAACCCGGTAAAAACCTCGGATCATCAATCTGATCATATACAACTTTATCTATTGTATTTGCCTGGGTAGTATCAATAAGGTTAAAATGCTTAACAGATGCCATTTTTGAATACAAAGCATCTCTTACTACATCTCCATATTCACCACCAAACTTAAGAATTGCAAGGGTGCTGACTTTTCCTATTGAAACTTCGGCAGGCTTGATTCTGACTACCTGCGTTTTCCCGGCACAACCGATCCATGATGTAATGGTAATAAGAAAAACAGCTGCCAATAGAAATGAAATGCTTCGATTTTTAAACATATCTCCCCCTTATTCAGTTATGATGAATATTAATATCTTCAATTATTTTATCAATGAAATATATCACACTTTTCATATGAAAATAGTTACACTACACAGTACTTCGGGTATAACTTGCTAAAAGCAATACGTTTTTAATAAGTTGCCACAGGTCAAAGAATTATCAAGCTGAAACGACGAAAGATTATAATTGAGTAAAGCCTTTGTGTCAACGACTGATAAATGATTTGATCACCACCGGTACTGGTAAAATAACACCCTTTACAGCAGAGTTACGATTTTTGAAAGCATAATATAGTTTCTTCTATTATCTCTTTCTAACTTCGGCCTTGACATTGGTATATGCCATGGATAATCTTCTCGAAAATCCACTTTTTTTGGATCTGCCAATACGAATTTTACTGAAATATCAATATTCGGAATTTTATGAATAAAACCGGTTTTGTATAAGTTTTTAAATATAATTGATTTTCATGACATGTTTAATACCCGGGATCAACCAGAATGCCTTGCAAATACCAGCCAAAGCGGGATTGCTTAGCAATCGTTTATGCTTTTGACAGAAGAGTCAATTAGTATTTAGTATGTGTTTTATATATTAAAACTTTAAAGGAGAAATCAAATGGAAGAAATTGTAAAAAACTACTTTAAGTATGTAAATGATGAAAAGTTGGATGAATTATTTGACCTGTTCGATCCTGATGTGGATTTTAAATCGCCTACTTTAAACGTAAAAGGGTTGGAAAATATTAAGCCGTTTTATTTTTCTGTTCCAAAATTCTATGATGAGCATGTGGACGACCCTCTTGAGATTAATATTTCCGGAAACAAAGCGGCAACCTTTATCGAATTTACGGGAAAAACAAAAAAAGGTTCGGATGTACATATGTTTGCCAGTGACTGGTTTGAGATTGTTAACGGCAAAATCAAATCACTGCATATTATTTTTGACAGTGCCTACCTTTCTAAGGCGCTGGCTGGGGGATAATTTCAGTGTTTATACAAGCTGAAAATATAAGACCTTCATAGGTATGTATAGTTCTATCCAAAGATATGAACAGGAAGGTGTTAAACACTTATACTTAATTGAATAATGATTGTTCCGGATGTAATCAAAGGAGTACGTATGGATAAATGGGATGTAATTATTGTCGGAGCAGGTTATGGAGGACTTTGTACAGGGGCGTTACTTGCCAATAAAGGTAAAAAGGTTCTTGTACTTGAAAAAGGAAATTCCATCGGCGGCCTTGCCGCAAGCGTAAATTATGCGGGCCAGATTCTTGACGACGGAGCCCACATACCTCTTTTAGTTGGACATATTGAGGGAGTATTTTCAGATCTTGGCATTCCCTTCCCGGAATATACACTTGTCAACAAATGTGAATTCTATCATGAGAACCAATGGACAGACATCAAAAATATTTTTCCGTTTGAACTGTACAAAAAGGCTCTTGATGCAATGCTTCAACTGACACCTGAAGAGATCACAAAACTTGACGATCTTCCTCTTAACGAATGGGTTAATACTATTTCCGACGACCCGTCAATACATAAGCTTTTTTTCTATTTTGGATGTGTAACAAGTGTCGGTAACCGCTATAATACATATTCAGCAGGTGAAATGCTTTATATATTAAAAGAGGTTATTGAAAGCGGTCGCGTAATGAGCGAAACAGGTGGTGTAGTAAAAGGAGGAATGAATAGTCTTCTTCAGCCGCTTGCCGATTTTATTGAAAATCATGGCGGAGAAGTAAAGCTGAACACACCTGTAGAAAGTGTGGAGATAAAAGACGGACGTGCTATTGGAGTAAATATTGAAACCGGTAGCCGATTATTTCACAGCCAGGTGCTTGACATAATAAATGTCAAAGCAGAATCGGTTATCGTTACACTTCCGCTCTGGGACATTTTTTCAGTACTTGATGAAGCAGACTTTCCTAATTGGTGGACAGACTGGATAAACTGGCTTGGGAACAAGGTGGGCCATGTATGGAATGTAATGTATTCGGTAGACGAGCCCCCATTTGATACAAATATGTTCCGCTTTGTAGAGTCTATGCCCCGTACAGGTTATGCTGCGATTTTTTTCTCCATGCCGACATACGGTGATGAAGTTAACCAGAACCAGTTTCATATTTGCTATCAGGGGCACTATGATGAATACCCTGATCTGTTCAATAGAAAAAATGCCGGGGTCAGAAAAAAAACAAGAGAAATTCTTGCCCTTATGGAACAGGAATCACTGGAACTATTTCCACAGGTTAAAAATGCATACAATTGGAGAGTCGCACATGCAGCTATTTACAGCATAACTCAATCACCAGGTTTTGTTGGATATAAGCGGCCGTCCATGAAACTCCCGGGGGTTTCCAATATTTATCTGGTTTCCAGCAATGTAAGGGAGGCAAGGGGTATAGGTATTGCTGCAGTTGCAAAATGCTCTCAATTGGCGGTAAGTGATATTATTTCAAAATAAGATATGGGTTTCAAATTGTTAAAAACCTTCCATAATTCAATTCATGAGTTATGGAAGGTTTTTTTGATGATATGCAATTTCTAAAATGCCTTATATTAACTCTTGGAAACAGTCTTTGCTATGTTTACAAAAGCTTTTGTTACCGGGGTCTCTTTAAATTCATCCTGGTAGGATTTCCCCGAATCCCCACAAGATACAACCTGAGGATCAAAAGGAATTTTCCCAAGAAATTTAATATTGGCATCTTTTGCTGTTCTTTCTCCCCCTCCTGTTCCGAACAGATCTACAGTATCTCCGCAGTGAGGACATGTATACCCGCTCATATTTTCAATAAGTCCAAACATATCCATGTTTACAGCTTTGCAAAAACTTATGGATTTTCTAACATCGGCAAGTGAAACCTCCTGGGGAGTTGTCACAATTATTGCCTGTGCATCATTGATAAGCTGGGCAACAGTCAGAGGTTCATCTCCCGTTCCAGGAGGGGAATCTATAATTAGGTAATCAAGGTCACCCCACTCAACATCTCCGATAAACTGCTGTATCACAGAGTGTTTCATCGGTCCGCGCCAGATAATTGCATCATCCTTGTTAACACTTAGTGATTCAATTGATACAGCAGATAAATTTTCCGAAAATTTTTTCGGACTCAGTTTCTGATCAGTGCTCAGATCAAGTAGCCCGTCAAGACCAAGCATTCTCGGAATATCCGGACCGTGAATATCTACATCCATAAGTCCTACTTTATATCCCATCTTTGAAAGGGCAATGCTTAAGTTAACCGACACGCTTGTTTTTCCCACACCGCCTTTCCCACTCATTACAATAAACTTGTTTTTTATCCTGTCCAAAGATTTTTTTGCCTCAAGACCCGGATCAGGTTTTGCCTGGGGAGGTTTTTCAGCAATACTGATTCCTTCATGTTTGGTGCTCATTATTATTTCCTTCCTTTATTAGTAATATTCATTAAAATCCACATGAATCTTTTGAAAAATAAGTTTTATCTACAGAATTGTCAAGGGTTGGCCCATTATGCAGAAACGCTTGTTGTGAAGATTCAATTGGAAATCTTTTTGGTTAGGAAAAAACCAGGTACACGACAAGAAGACAGACGTGTCCATTCATGAACTACCCGTAGCGTATACCTTCAACCGGCTTCAGCCTGGATGCCTTATAGGCCGGATATATTGAGGCAACAAAACAAATTACAAGCGTGGAAACAGCTATAACTGCAATATCAATTATCTCAATATTTACCGGCAGGGTAGTAAAAGGGTACATTTTAGGATCAAGTTTTATAAATCTGTATTTCTTCAACAACTGGCAAAGAATTAAACCAATGCCTGTTCCAAGCAATGTACCGATAATTCCGATTATCATCCCTTTGAATAAAAAAATTTTTTTAATGCTTTTATTAGATGAACCCATAGTTTTTAATATTGCAATATCTCTTGTCTTTTCCATAACCATCATAATCAGAACACTTGCAATATTGAATGCCGCAACCAGAATAATAAGTATCAGTATTACAAACATGACTGTCTTGTCTAGTTTAAGGGCTGCAAATAAATTCTGATTCATCTGCATCCAGTCTCTGGTCCAGTATGGGAACTTAAGCTTTTCATTTATTTCTTCTGAAATATTTCTTGCATTATAGATATCAGATACGCGTACTTCAATACCTGTAACTGATTCATGGACATTTAAAATAGTCTGTGCCTCGTTTATATGAATATAAGCAAGAGTACTGTCATATTCATACATCCCTGAATCAACCAGACCAACCACATTGAACTGCTTCATTACCGGCATATTCCCAAAGCTCGACATCAGGTCTCCGGGGGATACCATAATAACGCTGTCACCTTTTTTTACATTCAGTTCTCTTGCCAGTTCCTTGCCTATAATAATACCTGGAATTTGGTGTTTAATATTATCCTTCTGTTTTTTACCTGTGATTTCTTTCAATGATTGTTTATCAAATACCGTTGTCACTCTTTTCGCCGATTCAGGGTCAATTCCTCTAAGGACTGCATTTGAAGTGCTTGATTTTGAACGAAGTATTACCTGCGTATATACAAATGGAGTTGCAGCATCAACACCTTCAATCTTTTCCACGAAATCAATGATACTTTTGTAACCTGAAAAAGGACCTCCATGACGCATAATAAGCAAATGGGATGAAACACCTAGTATTCGCTGTCTGAATGCCGTCTCCGCACCTGACATCACGGCAATCACAACCACCATAACCATAACCCCGACAATGACACCTGAAACCGCAAAACCGGTAATCAGCGAGATAAAAGAGCTTCTCTGCCTGCTTCTTATGTATCGATTACCTATAAAAAACTCATATTGCATTTTCAAAACCCATATTTATTCAACGTGTCCATAAAGCCAGCGATTCTGCTGATTTCTCCAGCAGGGCTAAGTTTTCAGGAGAGTTAAAGAGCTTTTCACATAACTCACATTTTCTGTATTCAACAATTTTAGACGCCTTTATGCCTATAAAAGAGGCAATGGCGGTGAGCCCCATATTTCTGATGAAGTTATATAAAACATTTTTTTCTTTTTTCTCAAACAAAGCATCAATCGAATCGGTTTCCAGGTTGCCCATATGAAAAAAACCGGTGTTTGTAAAATGCATCCCTGCATCACAACAGGCAAACATATCCAGTTCCGGTGAAAGATAGGGATTCATAGCACAGGTGTTGGGCTGGTAATCTGAACAAATATCCGGTCTGGTAAATGTTTCAGCACGCCCGAAATAGATGAGCGGTTCCGGGAAAAATTTCAGATTGTTCTTCCTGAGAAACTGTTCAAACCTATCATCCTCTTTTGAAAAATCGGTTATAAATGAGATGAAGTAATTCAGATCCTGCCTTTGGCAGCTCAAAGCAGCGTTGAGAATGTTTTCCTGACTGACATTCTCCTGGTGCCATCGACTGTAACTGATTCGCAATTGGGATAGCCCGTTTAACTTTAACTCTGAAACGGTATGATCCGAATGTTCCGGGTTTTTTGCCCAGAATCCGTTGGTAACGACCCTTGAATATATGCGGTTGTCTTTACATATCCGTATCAATTTACAGATATCATTAAAAAACAACAACGGTTCACCTGCAGTAAAACTTATGCCTGTTACATTAGAACCGGCCATCTTTGCAACAATGGACTCAGCCGTTTGAAAATCCATTTTAACATTCTGTGTTGCATCATCATGAGCCACACAATGATCACACTTAATATTACATGTTGTAGAATAGCCAAATGCTATTTGTCTATCGGGATTCATGATTGCCGTTATACCTTTTCATCATATTTTACAGGTTCAAGTTACATTTAAATGAAATTCTATCAAAGTTCTACAAGAAAATAAACCACATATTAATCCAAAAGATAAACACAACAGATAAACCCCAAGGATAATCAATGATTGATATGAAAATCAGCAAAGCAAGTAAAATAAAGGGTCCGAGCATTATACTAAAACTTAATTGAGGCAATTTCTTGTAACTTCTCAATATTAGTTTTATTTCTTTTCTGCCTGATAAAAACCTTGAATTTATACTTTAAAACACTTATTAATAAACGATGTGACAATCAGGCTATAATATTCCGTAATCTTTCAATATTTAAATACCAGGGGGATAATGATGAAGGTTCTTGCTTTTCAAGGAAGCCCTAGAGCTAAAAACAGTAATACAGATATGATTGTACAGCCTTTTCTGGAAGGTGCAAGGCAGGCCGGAGCATCTACAGAAACATTTTATCTGAGTAAACTCAAGATAACACCCTGCCAGGGATGTC
The DNA here is from genome assembly GCA_018693105.1 of Desulfobacterales bacterium. Classification (GTDB taxonomy): domain Bacteria; phylum Desulfobacterota; class Desulfobacteria; order Desulfobacterales; family SURF-7; genus JABHLN01. The sequence goes on from JABHLN010000030.1 coordinate 27,621, forward strand.
TTGATTGTTGGATGAAAACACCCGGCATATGCTCTCTCAAGGACGATATGGGGGGAATTCTGGAAAAAATTCTTGAATCAGATATCATCGTTTTTGCTACACCTCTTTATAACTGTACAATGACAGCGTACATGAAAGCCTTTATTGAAAGGTTGTTACCACTGGAAAACCCACGCATGAAAATTATTAACGGTCATCCGGCACACGTGATGCGCTACCCGGATAAAAACTGGAAATGGGTTTTAATTTCAAACGCCGCAAGACCGGACCAGAAATGTTTTGACAATTTACTGGATGGTTTTCAAAGAAAGTCTCACGTAACAGGAGGCGGATTGCATACTCCTATAGTTGGAACCATTTTACGTGTATCGGGACTACTTATGGCAGCAGCCTCAGAGAATGCTGAAAATTCTATTCTCCCTTTTGACCTGGATATTGACTGGTTTTTTGAGGCATGCATACAGGCAGGAAAAGAGGTTGTTGAACTTGGTAAAATAACACAGGAAACACATGAAATTCTCCATCGTCCATTTATGGATATGAAGATTGAAGAAATCTTTGAAATGGGTTCTAAGGCATTAGACGTGCTGCTTGCCGACATAGAATAATTCGGCCGATAAAAACGCGTTACTATAATAAAAACATAAAAAAAGATAAATAATGAGAATTTCAATTACCGGCAAAACTTGCCGGTAATTGATTTTTTTATATTCAATACAATTAATTTAATGTCTTCATCCGATATAGTAATTTATGTAAATTTCATATTAAATACCTCTATTGGAAACCCCAGCTTTTTCCCTGTGTTAATATATGCGAATAATGGGGGCGCACTTTCCGGGAGAGGCTTTATACCTTTGTCACTGCAAAGTTCGAGAACACTATCTAAATCTTCCGTTAAAAAAGCCAAATGGTGAAGACCGCCTCCTTTTTCTTTTAGAAATTCCGCATACTCACTTTTGTTGTCAAGGGGCTGAATCAATTCTATTTCAATATCACCAATTTTCGCAAGTGCAATTTTTACGGCATAGTCCTTTTCTCCTGTAAATTTATCCGGGCCATGAATATCAGAAGCTTGTATATTGTGAGTTTCCCATGGACCTATACCGAAATTCTCATACTGATCAATTGTTGCATCCAAATCAGATACAACCAATCCGATTTGTGCCACGCGTTTGAATATCTCTTTTTCAGGCATTTTCCCTCTAAAAATAACATAATCAAAAAACGATCCCTTATAAAACAGGCAAATGTGACATTTGTTAATATATACTTTTTATTATATTGTTTTGCTCTGCTTTTACAACCTGAAACACTTTATTAATTTAATATATTGAATTTAATTATTTTATTTAATAGAATATCGCTAAATCATTTTTTCATATATTTCATTTTTATTTATAGGGTTTCATATGGAAGATAAACCAACCTACGGTGAATTAGACTACAAGGTCAAAGTTTTAGAAAAAGAAGCTGTTTGGCGCAGACAGGCTGAAAATGCTCTCAAGGAAAGTGAAGAAAACTTCAGGCTTCTGGCAGAAGGGCTTAAAGATGTTGTTCTACGTATCACACCGCGTGGAATGCTTGAGTACTGCAGTCCCGCAATAAAAAAATTCGGGGGATATGATCCTGAAAAAGAAATTGGAAATAATGTAAAAAAATATTTTGTTAATGAGAATGAATATTATGATATCATGAAAATTGTCGAAGAAAACCTCATTGACAACCTCGCGCAAATATTTCAATTTCTTTTCAAACCAAAGGACAAAGAAGCTTTTTATGTAGAGGTGTCAGGCAAGATAATTCATCGTAAAGACAACACATATATAATCCAGTGTGTTTTACGTAATATCAGCAGGCGGAAAAAGGCCGAACAGGAATTACTCAAAGCAAACGAGAGACTCGAAAAGGAAGTTGAAGAACGAACAAAAGAATTTAAAGAAATAATTATCAGGCTTCAAGATGAAATTGCCGAGCGTGAGAATTCAGAAAAAGCTCTTCGTGAAAAGGAGAAGAGCTACAAAACAATTCTCGAAAGTATTGAGGAGGGTTATTTTGAAGTGGACCTCTATGGTAACTTCACATTTATAAACAATTCCATGTGCAATATTCTGGGAATACCGAAAAGTGAAATCCTGGGTGTAAACACCCGTGATTTTTCAAATGATGAAACTGTTGAAAAGGTAACGAAAATATTCAGCAAAGTATACAACTCACGTGAAACTGATAAAAGATTCGGACTGAAAATCAATCTCAGAAACGGCTCCATAAAAAAGATAAATTCATCTCTTTCACTTATTCTGGATTCAAAAAACCGCCCTTCAGGTTTTCGGGGAATCATAAGAGAGGTTGCAGATATAAAGTAACTCCTATTTTTTTACTCGTGTAAAGTTGAATATAGACAACCAGAATCTACATAAAAGACATTTCGATTTAAATACTGATACTTTTAACTCTTAAAAGGCAAAACATGGAGTCTTTATTATGGCACTTTTACTAGTACAACATGGGAAATGTCTCTCAAAGGAGGAAGACCTGGAACGTAGTCTTTCCGAAGAAGGTGTAGACGATGTATGCAGAATTGCCGATGTTGCAGAGGCATATGAAGTTTATGTGCCACGAATTGTTCACAGCGGTAAAAAAAGGTCGCGAGAAACAGCCAAGATGTTTGCAGCAGTTCTTACACCAAGTGACGGTATAGATGAAATAGAAGGTATAAACCCCATGGATAATGTTTCTGATTTTGCCGAAACTATTGATCCAAATGAGGATTTAATGATTGTCGGCCACCTGCCGTTTCTTGACAGGCTTACATCTTTTCTTATAACAGGCTCTGTAGATAAATCAGTATTCAAGTTTCAGAACGGAGGCATTGTATGCCTGATAAAAGAACCGGAAAACGACTCCTGGGTAATCAAATGGGCCCTTATGCCTGATATCGGATAGATAGTATTCATAAGATATGGGTTCCAACTAATTTTATAAATCATAAAAAGAACATATTACTTCTTTGACCATGAAATTTAATAATTTAATTTTACTGTCTTACACTATTATAGTCCTTGCCATAGAGTCAATTATCCCTTTCAAAGCAGTAGCTTATGATATTAGCAGGTACATTGCAACATTTGAACTTATACCAAACAACTCGGGTAAACTTGAAGATGTTGCTGTTACACTCGATATAACCTACAATATCGGAAGCATTTCAAAAAACAGCGGATTCAAATTTGTCGGCATGCTGCCAATAAAAGATATTAGTATTACAAATGAAAGTTATGAACCTCTTGAATACAAGCTTGAAAGCAAAAAAGAACAAAAGATAAGCTGGTCGTTTCCCCAGGTCGCTGAAAGCAATCAGACTGTAATTCTGAATTTTACAATTATCCGGGCATTAAAAGGATCTTTAAAAGAAAATCATCTCAACTTTGAATGGGTAAAAAACTGGAAAATACCTGTCCATAACGTTACATATAAATTCATTCTCCCTAATGACTACAAAATTGAAAATATTAAAACCATACCGAAAGGCAAAATTGAGCATTACAGTGATGGCGATGCAATAATTGTTCACATAAACAAGCTTGGTGGGCAGGGTTTTTCGGTAAAGTTCTCTCCGGGGCTGGGTAGTAAAAAGAAATCATTATGGGGCAGTATGGAATCGTTTATAAAAGTTATAAGCTTTTCGATTATCGGTCTTATAGCTATAGTTTTTTTTATCCGTAGAAGTAAATCAAAGAATTATCAGGATCTCCCCAATCGGCCCCCGGAAACTGAAAAAAGATTTGGTGATCATTCAGACACTGTATCCCAATTATCATCCAATATAGGAACAACTCCAAGCTTAAAGACAACATCATCATTAAAATGCCCTGAATGCGGCAGAGTTGTTTACAATCGAAGACAGAGTAAGTGCGGCTACTGTGGTATGACGTTACCTGAAGAATATCTTATGTCCGAAGTAGAAGTAAAAAAAATTGAACAGATTAAAAAAGATCTTGATGAAGAGGAAAAAAAAATTAAAAAGAAAAAAAAGGGTCGCTCAGGAGGAGACGGAGGCTGCGGCAGTGGTGGCTGTGGTGGTGGCGGCTGTGGTGGCGGCAGCTGCGGAGGATAGATCAATTTGTGTAATATTTTATATAACTATAATCTAAGACCTTTAAAGAGCATCAATATTTGTTCAAGTACAAGGAAGGTGAAAATTTTAACCCGCCCCCCCCAACTGTGCCAGCATCGTTAAAAAAGGTAAAACCAAAGACATTGCCATATATACTGTAAACCCGAGTCCAGCAAAAATAGTCAAACAATAAACCGGATAAGCAAAATAATCTTCAACCGACCTGATTTCCATCAGGACCAGAACAAGTGTTGTTACACAAAAAACAATAATGCTTATCACATACTGGTGACCCCAGCTAAGTGTAATAGATAGAGGAACCGGCAATGCCATACCAAGATTCTTCAGTTCAGTCTCATAGCTTACCATATGAATATCCTGATCAGATACCAGCGGTTTTTCTACAAAGTATCGGGGGAAAAAGCATGCCGCAAAAATTGAACAAACTGCCATCATCAAACATAAATAACGTATGATTTTCATAGTTATACCTATATCCTGATATTACAAAAGCTACCTATAGTTGACCTGAACATATGCCCAATGAATTAATTGTCAATTTTCTTTTGAGTAACAACTACCATAAGAGCAGGCGCCAGCACAAAGTCGGCGAGCAATGCAATTATTGTAACAATTCCGGTAAAGAATCCGAACAAGTCAGAGTTTTTAAGTGTAGCAATCATTAAAATGAAAAAATTTGCACAAAGAACAAGAGATGTAATCGCTATTGCTCTCCCTGTGCCGAGCATGGTTTCCTGAACAGCTTTTTTTGGATCTCCTGTAAGATCGTAATATTTTCTGAAGTTGTACATGAAATGCATGGTATCATCTACAACCAGACCTATTGCAATACTTCCGATCATTAATGATGTCAGATCAAGGGAAACACCAGCAAAGCCCATTATACCCATTACAAGAACTATGGGAAGAAGGTTAGGTATCATACTTAAAAGCCCGAGCTTTAAATTGCCGACAAGTAGAAGCATAAGCGCTGTTATTATGACAAATGCAATTATATAACTTTGTGTCATACTGTGTATTGCGGCTGTTATGGTCCTCCCCATAAGAGCAGTCATACCTGTAATTGTAACCTCTGCCGTATCCTTAAAAACATGAGAGAACCTTTCTTCAAGTTCTCCTATGAACCTGTCAATTATTACAAGATCAACCCATGGAATCTTTATCGAAACCCTTGTCTTGCTGAACTGGCTGTCCACAATGTTTTCAAGATCATCAGACCCGCTGTTTTCAAAAAGAAGAAATTCCTGTGCAATTGTTAATTTATCCTGAGGAATCCTGTAAAAGGCAGGATCATTACCATGGAGAGCCTTATTAGTTTCTTTAAGAACATCATTTATTGTCATTACCTTACCGACAAAAATATCTCCAGGATCGACTTGTTCAAGATCCTGAGAAATTTTTTCCAGGCGGTTTAAAAATTCAGGATCATATACACCATTTTCCTTCTTTGTATCAAGGACCGATTCAATAACAAGGGCCCCCCTAAACTTTTGATCGATGAGCATAACATCACTCTTTATCTTAAAGTGATCAGGAAAATATGTTAAAAGATTATGAGAGAACTCAAGCTGAAGTATGCCATAAACTGCAATCACAAAAAGTATAATACTAGCTGTGATTATTTTCATGGGGTGAGATGTGGAAAAATCAGCAAATACCAGAAGTACTCTGTCCATAATACCTGATTTGCCTTTTATTATCATTTTTTTTCTTTTTATGGGAATAACCGCAAGAAGCGCAGGGAGCATGATAACAGAATAGATAAGGGCAAGAATAACTCCTGCAGAAGATATCATTCCCAATTCTGCAATTGCTGCAAGCTCTGAAAATGAAAATGACATGAGACCAGCAGCAGTAGTCAGGCTGGTCATCACAATAGCAAGCCCGGAATGCCCCAGGGCATACGCAATGGCATCCTCTTTACCGCTGCCTTCCTCGTATTTTTTATAAAATATAGCAAGTATATGTACGGAATCTGCAATGCCAACAGCAATAAGAAAACTAGGAAGTACTATTGTAAAAAATGTTATGTGAAGATTTGTAATAGCCATAAGACCGATGGTGGAAAGCAGGGCTGATGCGACTATAATAAAAGGCAGGATTACGCCGGATAATCTTCTAAAAAAAACTGCAAGAAAGAAAGTAATTATAATATTTGAAGCTATAATCAAACGAATCAGGTCTTTTCTTGTAATTCGATTGTATGTTTCAACAACTATCGGTCCCCCTGCCAAGGTAATATTAAAATTTTCATCGGGATATTTCTCTAGCACTTTTTCAAGGGAAGCAACTACTATTGTGTTTTCCTCTGCAGAAAAATAGTGTCTTTTTAATTCTTTTTTTCCGTTTATTTCAGTTCCTGATTCATCAAATGCTTCATCATCTTCGAATCCGTCAAAGACTTCTTCACCCACACTGTGTTTATCTATAGAAGCTTCGGTTTCTATTACAACAGCTGTAACTTTACCATCAGTTGATATTATATTGTTCAGGTATAACCGGTTGTTCAAAGCAAGTTTTTTTATTTTCAGAAGATCTATGTCACCATCAGGAAAGCCTTGGAGCAGGTCATCAACATAAAGTGTATCGCCGTCCCCGCGAGTGTTACGGGCATTTATAAGGCTTGTTACATCCCGAACAAACGGGACTTTATTTTCCAGCTCTTCATGGAGTAATTTCAATTTTTTAAGGAATATTGGATCAAAAATATCAGGCGCCTCTATACCGACAACTATTATGGCGGAATTACCGAACTGGTCCCGAAACTTATCATATATAATTCTGCCCGGATCGTTTTTGTAGAGCATGCCTTCAGACGATGTGTCCACTACGGGCCAAAGCTGCGACAACATTACACCTATAAGGCTAAACATGACTATAAGAGTTATCGCCCAGTACCTGTATAGAAAATGGCCCAACCTTTCAAAAAGTTTTTCTATCCTGATTTTAATAGTTTCCATTTATTTATCAGAAGCGGCTTCTTATTTATGTTTTTAGAACATTAATTGTAACACATATATAAACGATAAATATTTTATTGAGACGGGTCTTAGTGATTTTGGTCGGACATTCCAAAAGCATGAACATTATAAAACATAAGACTATAGTTGTAATCAAGCAAAAATATTGATAATAAAGTCTCAATAAAAAATTTTATAATCAATTTTGAATAATATCAGGAAAGGACAGAAAACTCGTTATGAAGTTTAAATTATACAAAATTTCAATAATTATACTAATGATATCATTTTTATTAAACCCGGATTTTTCCATTGCTGAGAAGTACAAGCTTTCACGATTTGTATCTCCTGAAATCTGCGGTGATTGCCATAGCGATATATATAATCAATGGGAAAATTCTATGCATAATCTTTCTCAAAAAGACCCCATTTATTTAAAACTTTCAGAATTTATTTTAAAAGGCCTTACAGAAAAAGATGAAATCGCTGAAGCTGAATCCTGCGTAAAATGCCATGTGCCGATTGGTGTTGTTACAGGATATCCCAAAAAATTATCAGATGATAAGAGCAAAATCCCACACATAGCAGAAGAAGGTATTCAATGTGATTATTGCCATTCCGCTATCGGTGCAGAAAAAAAGTATAATAACGATTTAAAACTTGATCCGGGTTATGGCGAAGATGACCCCGGCATAAAAAGGGGCCCGTACAATGACTCTGAGTCTGACTATCACGAAACAGGCTTTTCAGAATTTCATACAAACTCTAAAATATGCGGCACCTGTCACAACGTAAAGCATGTGGTATTTAATACAGATCTTGAAACAACTTATGAAGAATGGGAAAAAGGGCCGTATAATTCCGATAACCCTAAAAACAGAATTACATGCCAGGGTTGCCACATGTATCAAAAGCCAGGTATTCCATCAACAGGTTCAACCAAACGACCTGAAAACAAAGGTTACGCATCTGATGACGGTCCCGTCCGTGATCATGTTTTTACCCATTATTTTACAGGGGCGAGTAGCTATGTCCATGAAAAATTCGGTGATAAAACAAAAGCATCAATGGCCGAAGAACGACTTAAAAATGCAGCATCAGTTTCAATTAACACCGAACAGATTAAAAAGGGAAAGCTTTTTATAACAATCACGAATATCGGAGCAGGCCATTTCCTTCCCACAGGGGTTACCGATATTCGTCAGATGTGGCTGAACGTTACTATTAGTAATGATAAGCAAAAAACATTTTATACTTCAGGAAAACCTGACCTGAATGGATATCTCCCTGATGGAACTATTATTTATAATACTGTTTTCGGGGATGGAAATGGAAAGCCGGTTGTAAAAATTGCAAAAGCACGGGAAATTCTTAAAGATAAAAGGATACCCCCCCTCGGATCAGTAATTGAAACCCTGGCAACTCCCATATTCAAAAGTGAGAAATTGACTATTAATGTAAAATTGTTATACCGAACAGCTCCTCAAAAACTTTTGGATTTGGTTTCAGGGAAAGACAAGATAAAACTCCCCATAATAACTATGGCCGAAATTGAAGAGAAGACTTAACTTGAATTTGAAAACATAAGGAGCATTTTACATGAAAAGTAAAACAATTTTGCTATTACTTTCACTTTTATTCATATTCTGCTTTTCGATAGCTGTCTTTGGAAAAGATACCGGTAAATCAGAGATGATTCTTGGGGGAGGATCAAAAGGAAATATCGCTTTCCCTCATGGCAGTCACCAACAGACTATAACTGATTGCACCAGTTGTCATAACCTTTTCCCCCAGGAAACCGGTAGCATAGACAAGCTAAAAAATGAGGGGGGAATCAAAAAAAAGCAGGTTATGAAACAATGTCAGAAATGTCACAGGGAAATGAAACGCGCGGGAGAAAAAACAGGGCCAACTAAATGCTCCGGTTGCCATGACAAATCTCTTACCAGGTAACCTGTTATATTCATATAGAGTCGAAATAAAATACATGCTTCTAAACCTTCGTCTTCATTAGCAATAAGTTAATGAATGAGGTGTTTTGAAACTTTTTACGGCGCCATCAAATTTGATGAACTCGTAAAAAGTCAACTTGGGATGGCAAAGAAAAAAGTTCAAGATCAAGTCGTCGCAAATCCCGAGGAATGAGGAGTACTTATCGTACGCAGCAGTGACGAGGGATGCAGCGCAACGCAGATATTGGACT
>JABHLN010000031.1 GCA_018693105.1 Desulfobacterales bacterium
TATTTATTCATTAAGCATGGTTAATAACTATGGTTTGTATAAAAAATTTTTCACTTAGCAATTATATATTCTTAAAATATCAATTTATTATGAGGAGTTATGAATAACAAGGATAATCAGAAAAAACCTCTTTCGACAGGTCCTCATCAATTTAATATGACTGACTGGATAAGCTGTGCACCATTTGAGAACCTTTTGAAAATGGAAATAATTGAAGCTTCGGGCGGTAAAGCTGTTCTCAGAATGCCGTTTTTTATTCAGCTTGCACAAGGCGCTGGTCTTATGCACGGCGGAGCTTTGGTAAGCCTTGCCGATACTGCGGTTGTAATGGCAATAAAGAGTATTATACCCCCGCATTCTCATTTTGGAACAATCTCTATTGAAACAAAATTCCTTTACCCGGTAAAAGAGGGAATAGTTACTGCAAAAGCTGAGGTTGTAGAGCATGAGGGTCGGATATTGAAGGGAGAAGCAGTTGTGTACAATAAAGATGAAAAGCCGTTAATTGAGTTTAAATCAACCTTTAAAGTCGCCAGGGATACAAATATTACGGGGATTAATTTTTCTGACGGTAACACTGGCCAGACACTTTAATTTGATAAAGGAGGCATCTTATGATCAGGGGTATTCATCATACAGCTATTTCAACCGGTAACATGGAAAAAGCTCTTAAGTTTTATCGTGATGTTCTCGGGTTTGAAGAGGTTTTTGAGACAGGATGGGAGGCAGGTACCGAACTCTTTGATAAGATTGTTGGCCTTAAGGATTCTGCTGCAAAAGTGGTGATGCTTAGGGCTGGAAATACACATATTGAATTATTTGAATACAGTTCGCCTGAACCTAAGCCCGGTGACCCGAACCGACCTGTATGTGATCACGGTTATACACATATATGTTTTGATGTTGTGGATATTGATTCTGAGTATGAAAGACTTAAAAAGGCAGGCATGACATTTAACGCTCCCCCGCCACCGGATCTGGGCGTAGGGATTCGTGCAATTTACGGGCGTGATCCTGAAGGTAATGTGATAGAGTTGCAGGAGATTCTTGATGCTAAAAATAAAATTAATCTTTAGTAATAAAAAATAGAGTTATGTTGATATATAAAGAAAAACATATTCCAGTCTTACTGAAAATATTCCTGATTTATATTATAATATGCTTTCTACCTTTAAGCGCATATAGTCTTGAGCCCGAAGAAATTTTAGTGGTTGTAAATGAGAATACTACAGGGAGTGTAGCTCTTGCCGAGTATTATATGAAAAAAAGGTCTATCCCCCTAAAAAACATTGTAAAAATAAAAACCGGGAATTTCGAAAGCTGCTCTCGCAGCACTTATAAAGAGAGTATTGCCGATCCGGTAAGAAAATTTATTCTTTCAAACAGGCTTGAAAAGAAGGTGCGATGTCTCGTGTTGATGTACGGCCTGCCGTTAAAAATAGCTACAAAGTCACCATATAAGGAAGACATAATATTTTTGGAGAATGAAGAAAAGAAGTATTTTGAAAGATTAAAAAAAGAAAACCCGGGAAGTAGAAAAAATATAGAAAATAAGTTGGTAACAATAAAAAAGAAGATTTTAGATTTAAAGAAAGGAGAAACTTCAGCATCTGTTGATTCGGAACTGGCTCTTGTTATTGCAGGTAAATATCCCCTTGAAAACTGGATACCGAATCCTTATTTTTATGAATTTATAAAGAGCAAACTAATTATCGGCAAAGATAAAGTTTTAATGGTAAGTAGATTAGACGGACCTTCCTTAAAAATTGTGAAAAGTATTATCGATGATACTCTTAAAGCGGAAAAGCTTGGATTAAAAGGTAAAGCATATTTTGATGCAAGGTGGGTTGCACCGGAAGAAAATAACATAAAAAATTATAGGCTGTATGACAAATATATCCACAATGCAGCAGATCGTGTCAGAAAAAGCAAAAGGATGCCGGTTTTATTAAATGTTTTAGGTGAAAAAAATAAAAACATTAAGTACAGGGATGTGGCATTATATTGCGGATGGCAAGCATCCGGACAAAAAATCGATTCTATTTCATGGCAGAAAGGAGCAGTCGGGTATCGCCTGTCCAGCAACGAATGTTCCACACTGAAAAGCAATGAAAACCGTGCAGGGTGTAAAATAATACTTGAAAAAGGAGCAGTTGTAACAACAGGTTCTGTTGGCGAGGCTTATCTTCAGTCACTGCCTGTACCGGAAGTATTTTTTGACTTTCTTGTAGATGGATATTTGACTGTCGTTGAATGTTATATGCTAAGCAATCCATTTTTGTCATGGCAAATGGTTTTGATAGGTGACCCTTTATATCGCCCATTTATGATACATAGAAAATAAAATTTTGCTTTTTACTCTTAACTTGTTTTATGAAGGATTTTATGAGTGTAATAAAAAATTTTCTATCTTAAGTTTTTAAATTAAAGGGTTTATATATTTGAGCCGGAGTTCAATGTTGTTTGGCCTATAGTATTGGAGAAACACATTAATTTTTATGTAAATTTAGCGGTTGTTATTAAAAGGCAAGAATATTTATTATGGAATCAATGAACAAAAGAATTGAAACGCTTGAAAATATTTTTCATCCGTCATCCTTGGCTATCATCGGTGGAACAGGCGATAAAAGCAAACTTGGGTATGAGCTTGTTAACGGTTTTAAAGAGATTGGTTATTCAGGGAAATTTTATATTATAAATCCAAACAATAACAAAGATGTTTTAGGACTCCCTGTTTTTAAAAGCATAACCGATATTCCTGATAAGGTTGAGCTGGCTATAATTATTACACCCCCATCAACACTTCCGGGCCTTTTGAAAGAATGCATAGCAAAAAGTGTAAAAGGGATAATAATGTTCAGTACTCCTCCTGATGATATGATGCCTGAACTTGAAGAGATAACAAGGCAGGTTAAAGATTCAGGAGCAAGAATTGTAGGCCCGAACAGCATGGGCCTATACTGTCCTGATGGAGGATTGACGATATTCCCCGGGCTTCCAGACAAAGTCGGACCAGTTTCTTTTATTTCGCACAGCGGGGCAATGGCATTTGTATTTATTAAAGCTATGGCGGAAAAGAACATATGGTGCTCCAAAGCCGTAACTTGCGGAAATGAACTGGATCTAAACTGGGTAGATTATCTTGAATACTTCGGAAATGATGATGATACTGAAATGATAGCCGGATACATGGAAGGAGCAATAGACGGTAAAAAGTTTCTTGAAACCGCTTCTGCAATTACATCACGAAAACCTGTATTCTGCATCAAAGGAGGAGACAGTCCTGCCGGTAATATCTTTGTAAGTTCCCATACAGGATCCATGGCCGGGAAACACGCTATATGGAAATCTGCAATGGAGCAGGCTAATATAATAAAAACAAAAGATGTGCATGATACTGTTGATCATATTGTTATGTTTAAATTTCTTATGAATAAACCGGTTGGGCGCCGAATAGGTTTTGTCACAGGGACCGGGGGGCCAACAGTAACAACAGTGGATTTATGTGATCAACACAACCTTATTGTGCCTGAGCTGTCTGATGAAACTCAAAAGAAGTTAATGGAATTTATACCCCCTTTTGGCAGCAGTAGTCGTAATCCTGTTGATCTAAGTATTGCTGCCGGTGTGGACAGGAGCCTTTATATTAAAGCCATTAAAGTCCTGGACAAGAGCGATGATGTTGATGTGATTATATGCCTTCATACAGGGGATAGACAGGGAGTGGAAATAGCAGAAGATATCATAAGAGAACAGAGAAATTGCCATAAGCCAATTATATCAATGATGATAGGCACCACTGAAACTAATCATCATGCAATACGCATCCTGCTTGAAGCTGGTATCCCCGCATTTCCGGGGCAGGAGAATACAATAAGGCCGCTTGAAGCATTGATTAAATGGAAAGAAAGGGTAAGACATAATACCATTTGAATCTCTGGATGGACACTAAATAGTTTTGAAATACCCGAGCATTTTACGGATCTAAGTATGATGAACTCGTAAAAAGTATAACCGATGGCTAAGTATAATTTTTAAGTATTAACGACACCAAGCGATTCTAAGATATCAAAAAAATCTTCCGGTTTTGAAAAATCAGGCATTATATGAACAGCACCTTTTTCTTTTAAAAGTGAAGCACGTTCACCTTTACATATACCTATGAAATGATATCCAAGAGAATTTGATGACTCGAGGTCCCAGACACCATCTCCGACATATACAACTGACTCAAATTTACTTATATTATTTATATTCTTAGCTTTTTCTTCAGAAAGTTTCATTATATCTTCGCGTGATACGGCGTCATTGGACGTTGCTACAGGAATGTCCTGTAAATTGAGACCTATTGCATGTGTCTTCATTATAGCCGATTCCTTCCACCCACCTGTTGCAATAGAAACAGCAATATCCGGGTTTTCCTGTAATTCTATTATAAGCTCTCGTGCACCCCCTACAGGCTGGAAAAAATCCTTATTAGCTGATGCCTTGTCCTTAAGCAGGTTGACGAAATAATTACTGACATCTGATAATTCCTTTTTGGTTGCAGGCCTTCCTGCATGGCGTTCGATTATCTCTGCTGCGATGCCTTCATCTGTGATGTTCTTGTATGTCGTCAGGTCAGTATCAATATCATAAATATTAAAAACATCATTTACTGCTTTAACGAAATTGTTTTCATCAATATCAACAGTTTTAGTGAGCGTTCCATCTATGTCAAACATTACAAGGTTCATTTATTTTCCTGTACTGCTTACCTTAACATCTTGTATAACTAAATTGAGGGTCGATTTTTATAATCAGCTTCATTTCGGGAAAGGTAAGCTTAAACTCACTCCTGATATGATTTATAATCCCTTTAAATTCAGTTTCTTTTAAGTTAAACGAAAGGGAAAGATCAAAAACCACATTACATGAATCAATATTTTCACCAATAATTCTAAGATCATGAAAAGACTCAATTCTCTTATCTTTACTGATAATACTTTCAACAAAAGTAGCCACTGATCTATATTGTGGATGATTTTTGTTGATTGGATCAACGTGGATTACTACAACTCCCCCTGTTTTTTTCTCTATTAATTCTTCCACCGTTTCTGCAATGTCATGAGATTCGGAAGCGCTCAGCTTATCAGATACTTCGATATGCATTGAGACAATAACGGTTTTCCCGTATTGATGAATAATAATATCATGAACTCCTGAAACACCATTTGCTGATGTTGCGACAGCTTCAATTTCTTTTAACATTTCCTGAGAAGGCGCCTCACCAAGCAGAGGATTGATTGCATTTCTTGCAATTGAAAATGCAGAATAAAAAATAATAATTGAAATCATTCCACCCATAATACCGTCTATATAGTCGAAACCGAATTCGGAAGCTATCATGGCAACTATAACGAGGATTGTTGCATAAACATCTGTTCTGTGATGCAGTGCATCAGCCTTGAGCGTGTCTGAATCTATTATTTCCCCTAGTTCATAAGAAAATCGGGCCAATAGCTCCTTAATAATTATGGTACCTGTAATAATTATAAATACATAAATATTTACACTGCTTTTTGTTGGATTAAAAATACAGGTTAATGATTGTTTCATAGTCTCAAAACCTGCAATAAAAAGAAGAACTGACACAACAAGGGTTGCTATAGCCTCCATCTTACCGTGTCCGAAGGGGTGTTCACTGTCGGATGGTTTTTTTGCAATTTTAAAACCCATTATAACTATTATGGATGTGGCTGAGTCTCCAAGGGTATGAATCGCATCAGCGATAAGAGCCGTGCTGTGAAACTTTATACCGATTATAATTTTTATAAAAAAAAGAACAGTATTTATGACAATACTTAACCATCCTTCCAGCATTCCGTAACCGGCCCTTACATCCGGAAGGTTGATCTGTTCATGGTTTTTAATAAGTTTTGATATTATAAACTGTGTTAGTTTTTTCACTATTAAATTTTTGTTTTCCCTTTTGTTCTAAAAATAATTTTTGATAATGTCCTTCTTTGAATGTTTTTTGTAAAAGAAGAATAAAGACATGAACAGGCATGATATTAGAAGCAGAATAAATGAAATGCTTCCTTTACCTGAGATATAGCAGATATATGATCCGGCACCTGAGAAAACAGCTATTACAAAACTGAAAAACCTGGTCATAAAAGCTGCTGACTCATCAATTTTGATGTTTATATCTGTCGTATCGACTGCGAATTTATAAGATCCTCTTTCTATGTTCTCAATGAAATAGTTTGCCCTTCCGGGAAGCGTATGCAAATTGAATATACCCGATTTTAAATTCTGTATTGCCTTGTCTGTTGTGGTAAAAATGTTGTCTTTAAGAAACTTTTCCGCAAAGGGTAAAAGTTCTTCATATATTCTGAAATCAGGATTAAGTGTTGAAACAATACCCGAGACGGTTCCTATTGTTTTTCCTATGTAAGACCAGTTTGCAGGAAGTATAAAGGGTTGTTCATAAATTATATCAACAAGGTCATCAATTATTGGCGTAATGTCTGCAGTCTGAATCGATTCCCTGTTCAGTTTTAAGGTATTAATAAGTTCGCCGAAAAAATATTCAATTACCGGTAGAAGGGTATATCTATTCACACCTTTTTTTATAAAACCAAGGTTGTCAAATACTTCTAAGACCAACCTGTAATTTCTGTTTATTATTGCTCTGAGTAAATCTTTAAAGTCGTTTCGCATTTTTTCTGTAATCTGACCTGACATGCCGAAGTCAAGCAAAACAAGTTCATTGTTGTCAGCAACAAGAATATTACCCGGGTGGGGGTCAAAATTGATGAATTTTAAGGTCAGGAACTGCTCAAAATAAAGTTTGATTATTCTTTTTGAAAGGATTATCGGATCATTGTTTCTTTTTGACCAGGAATCTTTATCGGTTATTTTGTCTCCGGAAAGGTATTCCATTACTATTATCTTTGACGTAGAATATTCCGGATAAATATAAGGAACATTGACAAAATGCAATTTCTTTAGATTCTCTTTAAAAAAAGCTGCAATGTAAGCCTCTCTTGTGAAATTAAGTTCATCTCCCGTGATTGTTATAAATTCATCAAGCACATTTTGGAGGTCAGTCCTGTCCTTAAAAAGCTTGAGATTTGAAAGAAGTTTGAAAATGAAAAAGAGAATCGCAAGATCAGTATCAATGGTCTTTTCTACACCAGGTTTAAGTATTTTAAGGACAACCTCACTACCGTTATGCAGTGTTGCCTTATGAACCTGTCCTATTGAAGCGGATGCAAGCGGCACCGGATCAATGGACTTGAAATTCTTATTACAGTCATCATATTCCCGGTTTAGAACTTTTTCAATTTCGGTAAACTTTATTGGGGGTACATTGTCCTGCAATGAAGAGAGGATTTTTATGTATGGATCAGGAAAAACATCACGTCTTGCACTGAAAAACTGGCAAAGTTTGATAAGGACTCCGCCAAGAGATATAGCCATGTCATAAAGCTGTTTTGCACGTTTCTCATGAATTATGTCCATTTTCTGCTGTGCATAATTATACCCTTTTTTCTTTATCAGTTGGTATTCTCTATGAAAATCCCAGATCATTCTGAAAAAGAAAAGGGCAACTTTGAAAAACCGTTTTTGTAAGCTCATATCTTTAAAATAGTCAGTTTTATGCAGCTTTAGTTCAGCTTATCTCAAGTGTACTTTTTATTTTTTTACAGATTCAATAATACTATCAAGCTTTGCACTCATATCATCTATCTTATTCTTTAGTTCATCGACCTCTTTCTTTGATGCAATGCCGATTTTTTCTGTAAATTCCATCAGGTTTTCTTTTGCGTTGTCAACCTCGGTATCAAATCTTGATTTGAATTCGTCAGATTTCTTTTTAATGGTTTCTTCGAAATCATCGTATCTTTCTTCTCTTTGTTTTTTGAATTCACCGGCTTTTTTCTCTATTTCCTCACCTGCCGAGAAGAGTAATACGGCAATATCTTTTAGCATGTTACCCATAATATCCTCCCTTAAGTCTTTAATTGATGGCGTCGTAAAAAGTCTCCATCAACTGTTTTATAGCGGTTGATCAGAAGTTCGACATACTGCATGTATGCCTTGTATATGAAGATTTTTACTTATCCATCGGTAATACTTTTTACGAGTTCATCTTTAATTATTGGCATGAAAACTATTAAAATTTAACATAAATAATAATTTTAAGCCAGATGTATTGTAATATCGGGACTTCAAGGAATAAAATTTGCATTTATGATATGTTTTTTAATTAAAATTTTCTTCTTGGAGTGGGTAAACATTTCTGATACCTTATTAAAAAACTCTTTAATAAAGATATTATATTAATTTCTTTTTAACTCAGGTAAATATCGTCACTCAAAGTTCCAGTTTTAATGTTCACTGGACCTCTTTACATGTCAGGATCCTTTGGTTAATCAATAGATACTCGGATATCAGTTTCTTACATTTGAAGGCATTTTCCATGTTGTGCAAAACCTGAAAAGGTTTTATTCTTAAAAGAGCTATTAAGTTAGACCTTGCCATGATCCATACGTAAGGCTTTATAGGAACTTTTAACATTATATTTAATATACGCCCTGAATTTACAAAATTGAATATACCCTCAAACTTTAGTCAGTGGTAGATTGTAAGTGTCTGTATTTGGGAAAAGCACATTTGTAGGGGTTTCTCTTAAGACCATGATTAAAAAAAAATCTATATTTTGGGATGGGTGCTAATTATGAATAATACCATGTATAAGGTTGTTTTTGAAGGTCAGATAGCTGACGGGAGAGACATTGAAGATGTAAAAAATAATCTTGTCGCAGTTCTCAATAAAGATTTCACCCAAATAGAAAAAATGCTTTCAGGGCAGGTTACTGTCATTAGGGAAAATGCTGACTACGAAACATGTGAGAAGGCAAAAGCGTCTTTTGAGAAGTCCGGTGCAATGTGCTCAATCATGCCTATGGAAGTATCTGAAATTGAGGAGACATCTCCCCGGTCAATAACTTCATCGATGGATAAGGTGGGAACATCAGCCCGGGAATCCTTGCCGACCAGACGAACAAAAGAGAATGACGAAAAATTCTGCAGTTCATGTGGTGAAAGAATAAAAGTTGATGATCCTGTATGTGCATACTGTGGGCAGGTGCAGATAAAGAAGGGTGGTATAGGATATCTTGGGGTTGGGGCTATTATTGTGGGATTTTGTTTTCTGGCAATGCCTTTTATTGCTATCATTGCAGCAGTTTCAATACCGAATTTTATTAAATATAAGCATAAGGCTATGGAAAATGTTATAAAGGCTGAAATGGAAAACCTTTCTTTTGCTGAAAGTAATTATTTTAATGAACATTATAAATATAGTAAAAACTATAATGAAATTGGATTCGTCTCATCAAATTCCAAGATAAGAATTGAAATTATAAAAGCAGACAAAGATTGTTTTGAAGCTATCGGTACACAAGATGATTTTCCTAAAGTGGTTTGGTACGATTGCAATGGTTATAGGGAAACTGCACTTAAATGAGATGCACCCCGACCCTTTTATTATTACTTCCGGATTTTAGTAAAAAATTCTGGAGAAATAAGGTAAATCGCCTCCAATTAAGAGCACAAGTGTCCAAATTACGGTCATAATCTCATAATTCTGTTTAATTTCAGGAGTATTCTATTTTTTTAATTTTGTTTATGTGTTTTTCATTACTGAACTGCAATTACTACAAGTCTTTTTTTTAAACTATATTAATTACTATATTATTTGAAGTGTTGGAGGACTTCCGTATTGCCAGTTGTACTATCTGTTGAATTTTCCGGGATGTTTTGCTCTTTAACGGGGGGAGCTACTTGTGAAATAATTTCTTCCGCTTCACCCTGATTTATCATGTCTACAAATAATGGGACAAGATCAGGGTCAAACTGGATTCCTGATTCTTGTTCTATAAGTCCCAGCGCTCTTGGAACAGGTAATCCTTTCCTGTATGGCCTGTCGCTGGTCATTGCATCAAACGCATCACACAGAGTAACAATTCTTACATGTACAGGAATGGCTATATTACTAAGCCCTTCAGGATAGCCGCTACCATCATATCTTTCATGATGATGTTTTACTATAGATATTTCATCAGGACTAAGATTAAGAGGTTTTATAATATTTTCACCTATTTCTGGGTGCCGGCGAATATGCTCAATTTCATGGTCCATCAGCTGGCTGTTTTTGTGAAGTATCTGCTTGCTAATTCCTATTTTACCTATGTCATGCACTAGGCTCGTTCTTCTGATATGTTCAACTTCTATTTCAGATAGTCCAATTTTTTTTGCCAGGAGAACAGAATAACTGGATACTCTTTCAGAATGACCCCTAGTGTATGCATCCTTTGCTTCCAACGCTCCGGCTAGCGCTTGCATAGTGCTGAAAAAGCCATCTTTCAGCTCCTTGAACATTCGAGCGTTTTCAATTGCAAGTGCAATCTGGTTTGCAAAACCTAGAAGATACTCTTTATCCAGAACAGCCTGATTATTGGCTTCTGAATGCCTGTCCGCGCCAAGTATTCCAATAATTTTTCCTTGAGCCATTAAGGGGAGTACTATAATGGATTTCGGGTTGAACTGATTAATGATAATATTATCAGGATTTAATTCAAGATCAGATATATCATCAGCAATTACAGGCTTACCGGTCGTTGCTACCTTGGCAAGTAGATTATCAGCATTACGCGATAATGGTACACTGTATCCTCTCAAAGATTTAATATTTTCTGCATCATTACCAATTCCTACCCCATCAATAAATTTTAAGGTATTTGAATCGTAATCTACAAGCATAATTAAACCTCGGGTATACCCAATTTCATTGATAAATATATTCAGTATGGCAGGTAGAAGTATACTGTAATTTATTTCAGAAAGGATTGTCTGACTAGTCTGTTGAATACTCAGAAGCTGGTCAATTTTTTGCTGCAGCCGACTGTTCAGGGCCTCAACTTCGCTGTATTTTTTTTCAAGTAATAGTTTACTTTGTTCAATTTCATTTATCGTATTTGAGGCAAGCTCTTTTTTATAAGAAAAAAACATTTTGAAGCGCTTTAAAAAAGCAAGTTCCTCCCAGTTGAGATCAAATTCACAGTATGGGGCTCCATTGAAATGGCATCTGGTTTCGGTTACTTTACCAGGAGGGAGTCCCCACATCGTTGGGAGTGCGGAATATATTCCCTGGTTCACAAGGCAGAAGTCGTTATTAAGATTTAATCCCTCGTACCATCTAAGCCTCACCAAGGCACTGGTTCTTGAAGTCCATTTTATTTCAATATCTTTGTTTCGGTTAAATTTTCCATTGATACGCTTTACCCTTTTAACTGCCTGCCGTGGGGATGAAAGTGCCCTGATGAAGATTTTGTCAACATACCCTAATCGCTTATAAATTACTGACTCATAACCAATTTTAAAAGCTACACGGGGATCGTTGGTCATAAGCCTGGCATTTGCGTACATTTTATTACAGACATCAGAGGAGACCCAGTTGTTGATATCTTTGAGGAAGGATAAGGGATCAGGTTGTCCGTGAAGTTCTTTTTCTAGCCCGTAAAGAAGGTCTTTAGGACGGCCATTGTGACGCGAAATATAATCAATAATAGCCAAGGTGTTAAGGCAGTTATTGTGTCTTTTACCGGCCTGGTTTTGCATTAATTACTCCGGGTTAAAATAAACTAAATATCCCTATTCACGAATAGATTTTTTCCATGAACTAAGGACGATTAGTTTCCTGTTCGCTAACTATCAATTTCCGTCAAGTCAGGACTTCATCGATTTGAAGAAAATTGCTACTGGCGTATGTTATTTAACCATATGCAACTGTATGCTAATGAAATAAAATATTATTTATGTCAAGAGAAAAACTAAGAGTTTAATGATTTTCATTTTGCTTATATATGCTTTATTTTCAGGTGTTTTCGCAAGGTTAAAAACGAGAAAATGCTAAAAATGAAATTGGTCCTTACCAATAGTGATGGTAGTTAAATTTTATAAATTGAAATTATTACGAAATAGTGAAAAGGTGGCTGTCTTGAAGGAGCGAATCGATAACGGTAACACCAAGACCCGGACCGGTTAAAGGTGGTGCACTACCTTTTAAAACAGGCCTTAAATCTTCTTTGATTATATCTTTAGGGAGGAAAAATCTGGTTAGTGAACCTTCAAGGTGGATAAGATTAGGGTGGGATGAGGCAAAATGCCGACCTGCGGCGCTCAGAATTCCAAGTTCACCTACCTGGCATCCAAGTTGACAGAGCACTCCTGCTTCTTTTGCCATTTTGAATAGTCTTGATGCTCTTGAAAGTCCTCCGCATTTTGAAAGTCTAAGATTAAAGCCTGAAACGGCTTTGGTATTAATTAATGAAATTGCGTCTGAAGGCGTGCAAAGTGATTCATCGGCTATAACTTTTGGTTTTACTGATGATGTTACTTTTGCAAGCCCTTTGATATCATTTTTTTCAACAGGTTGTTCAACAGATGATATCCGGTACTTTTCCAATGATTGAATTTTTTTTATAGATTCATTAGGAGACCATGCACCATTAACATCAATGCGAAGATCAATTTCGTATCCAAGTTCATTTCTCACCATGGCTACCATCTCATTGTCACCTTCATGTCCAACTTTGACTTTTACATTAGTTATTTTCAGATCCCTGACAAGAGATATAATCATCTGTAATTTATCAGTTTCAGTAACAGGAATAATAGCGCTGTATATAAGATCATCAGAAAAATAGTTACTGAGAAAATCACTTACAGGTTTTTTCAGTATTTTACCGGCAATATCGAGAATTGCTGTTTCAACAGCGCATATGGCAGAAGGGTTTTTATCAATTTTTTCATCATGAAAGAGGTTGTTTATAAGGCTTAGAGCATTGGCGGGATCAAACCTCCGATTAATAATGAGTGGCAATATTTCCTTTTTTAATGCTTCAATAGAATTGGCTACAGTTTCTCCGGTTACATAGGAACGTGGTACGCCTTCGCCGTAACCTGTATTGCCATGTTCATCAACAATTTTTAAAATAATGTTTTCTGTTGCTATATTAGTTGCAAGGCTGTGCTGAACAGGTAGTGTGAACTGCCATTTTACCAGATAGACTGAAGCTTTTTTTATTAGCATAATTAATATTGTGACCGGTTTGCTTGATAAATGGTTCAATTTTTTTCCACTCATACCACGCTTCAGGGTGACTGTAAATGTAAGACTCCAGAACTTTGAGGCACTTGGCAGAAATAAGTTCGTGTCTCCTGGCAGATGGGTGCATTTCGGGATTTTCTATTTCCAACTCGTACCTGTTGTGTCCGAGACGGTGATTAAGCCCGAACAGGACTGGAGCTTTGGATTTAAGTGCCAGAAGATCAAGCGATTTGTCGAGCCCTACCTGAAGGCCAAGAAAGTTGATTTTCTTGTTTTTGTATGTTTTCCACATATCTAACTCATCGCATTGTGTGATTAAAATACGACCTTGTTTAAGATGTTTTACTGCTGAAAAAAATACTGAGCCGGATTTTGGATCGAGGAGTTCAATACCTGAACGCCTCGACTTTTCTTCAAGCACTTTACGGAGTTTTTTTGATTTGCAGTGTACCATTACTGTTACGGGATATCCCAGGATCGACAATATTCCCGGAATAAACTCAACTGCCCCGTAATGCCCGGTAACAAGTATTGCACCCTTATTTCCGGCAAGAGTTTGGTCCAGAAGCTTTATACCCTTAACCATGTTTCTGTTTTTAAGGGTTTTTATAACTTTGTTGTAGCTTTTAAAAGCAAGAAACAGTTTTTCGTGATAATGATCAATAATGTTTGAACGAGTAAGTCGCCAGTTTTTTTTCTCACAGCCCAGGGGGTTCTGCGTGCGTTGGCTGTATTTAAGCGCTATTTTAATTTTTTTCCGTTCACTTGATGCAAAGATAAAATATGCTGTGCCCAGAATGCCGAGATAAATGCGGGTAAGGAAATTTGGAAGAAAGGTCAACAACAGAACGTTTACAGGATGTTGTAAAAATGTGCTGAGATTTATTTGCTTCTTACCTTTTCTTGAGTGATCGCTTGTATCAACCGGCATAAAATTTCTCCCTTATTACTGGCTTAAACAATTCTATTGATTATAGGCATGAGTCTAAAATTATAGGGAAACCTGCTATTTGTAATATGAACATTTATGAAACTAGAAAAACAACTATCACAACAAAATATATTGTATGAGTAATTTTATCTGTTTGAATATAAGGTGTAGATAGTTTGTAGTTAAACTAATCCTAAGCCTTTACAATTGATACCGCTTCTGAGACTGCTTTTATCAGTTCTTCAGGATTAAAACCAAATGTACATCTTATAATATATCATATATACAGCAACTTATAGCCAAGCTTATCCTGAAAAGCATGTATAAAACAATTCAGGTATGTTACTATTTTTGTAGTGTGAGAGGAATTGGTAAATCTTTTTTATTAGTTTTGTCAAGGCTTTTTTATCAGAACAACTATATTTATCAATGAATAGAAAGGATGTTAATAGGCATTCAAAAGTGCAAATATTAAAGAGTATTACCACTGTTCACAGAGTATTAAGTGGTCCAGATACTGCATTTTATGATATCATCTGAAATACGGATATCAAGGATGTAATATAAAGGCATTCATATGCCTTGCTAAAATATACTTCCTTCTCCATCTGTATAATAATTTTTTGAAATAGCTTATCGCGTTTTTTATTTGACAGGGTTTTGTCACCATTGTATTTTATCGAGGAAAAACTGTACTTCCGGCTCTTGGAATGCTTGAAATTGATATAATGCATTTGTATATTATCGATTTATAGAACTAAATATTATTAATTCAACTTGAAAATTCATATTCTTCAAAAATTAATGATCGATTATTCAAGATAGATAATAATGGCCTTATACTCTGAAGTGATAATAGTTTTCAGGATAATTCAATGAAAGCTTCTTTCATAAAGGTTTTCGGATTTTTTCTAATTGGAATGCTGTCCTTTCAACTTTCCAGCAGGGATGCCTTGTCTGGAAGTATTCGCAGTGATATTAAATCAGGGTCTTTCTATCCATCATCCCGACTGAAACTTGAACAGGCTATTGATAATTACACTTACAGAGCTGGACAATCAAAAGTAAAAATTCCTTTAGATAAATCAATTAAAGCATTAATTATGCCTCATGCAGGATATATATATTCAGGATTTACTGCAGCTCATGTATCTAAAGTATTATCTGGAGACTCGATTGGAAAAGTTATATTAATTGGACCTGACCATTATGTTGGTTTCACAAACGGCGCTATAAGTGATGTGGACGCTTATAAGACCCCGATAGGAGTTGTAAAGCTGCATGAAGATGCTTCTAAGATGCGCCTAGAATCATCCCTTTTTAATCCGGTTCCCAGATCTGACAATATTGAGCACTCTCTTGAAGTCATATTGCCTTTTCTTCAAATTTATCTTAAAGAATTTGAAATTGTCCCTATTGTTTTGGGCTCATGCAATACAAGCCTTGTTGCTTCGGTTGTTGGAGAATATATTGACAATAATACTCTAATTGTTGTGAGCTCTGACCTGTCACATTATCTTCAATATGAAGAGGCAGTTTTAAAGGATAAAGAGACAATAAACATGATTTTAAATATGGAAACTGAAAGGCTTAAATTGAATAAAAACAGTGCGTGTGGAAATATCCCTATAACAATTTTACTTGATATTGCAAAAAGACATGGATGGAGTCCTGTTTTGCTGCATTATTCAAATAGTGGCGATACTGCCGGGAATCGTTCAAGAGTAGTTGGTTATTGTGCAATAGCATTTTATTAAATAACGAATTAATTATGAAGCAGTTGGTTTTGACCAAGGCGTGCAGGTTTATTATGATATCGTTAAAAATCTGATTGAATCGCAGAATATTATACAGAAACTATCCAATATATTTAGATATATTTATTATAGAGAATTAATGTAAACTTTTTGAAAGCAATCAGGCTGTATTGTATTTTTCTATTTTGTTCCGGTTTATCCGGGTTAGGTGGTAAGGTTATGAAAAATAGCATTGACTCCAAACACAAGTTAACCAAAAAGCAGGGTCAGATCCTGGTGAAACTGGCAAGGAAAACTATAATGGAAAGACTTGGCCAAAAGATGCCAAGAGAGGATGTAAAATCTTTGGAAAAATCTCTGAAAGATAAGGCTTTTGAAAATAAGTGCGGAACTTTTGTTACTCTGAATCTCAAGTTAAATGAAGAGCTACGCGGTTGTATCGGGAGCCTTGAAGCCTCTGAACCAATACTTTCCGGAATCAGGCATAACTCAATTAATGCGGCATTTAATGATTACCGTTTCCCGGCTTTAAACGGGGAAGAGCTGGATCAGGTTAAAATTGAAGTAAGCATTCTTACAGACCCTCAGAAATTGGAATATACAGACAGTATTGATCTTCTTGATAAATTGCGTGTAGATGTTGATGGGCTGATTATTCGTCATGGGTCGGCAAGGGCCACATTTTTACCTCAGGTCTGGCAGGCATTGCCTGAACCCGAAGAATTTTTATCTCATTTATGTAAAAAAGCAGGCCTTCCGGCGAATGCCTGGGAGGAAACCAAGCTTGAAGTATTGACCTATCAGGTCCAATATTTTGAAGAAAAATAATGAAAAAGTTATATTTCTTGTTGTTGCTACAGGGGTTTCTTCCGTAGTAACTCAGTTGTTGACAATTCGAGAGTTTCTGGCCCAGTTTTCCGGTAATGAATTTGTAATCGCCATTATACTGTTCAACTGGCTTATATTAGGTGGAGCCGGCACGATGCTGGCCAATTTATATATACGGTTTTTTGACATTTCAATTTCTTCTCTTAGCAGGTTTTCTCTTATATTGAGTTCATTACCTGTTCTTCAGATCCTTTGTATTCGTCTATTTCGGGATACTTTTTTTGTTTATGGCAGTTCATTAGGATTTTATCCCATTCTTGCATATACTTTCTTCACAATTGCGCCTTATACACTTCTTGTAGGATTTGTTCTTCCTTATTCATTGTATGTTCTAAGAAAAATGAATCCCACATTTTCAGGTTCATATATATATATTACTGACAACCTTGGAGATGTGTCTGGTGGGGCTCTGTTCTCATTTGTTCTTATATATTTTGCAACACCCATGCAAGCCTTGTTTCTTTCAGGGGTTCCTCTGCTGACAGCTGCATTTATCATATTACCAGCTACTTCCAGGTATCGTCCGGGTGTGCTTTCCGGAACTGCAGTTGCATTTAGTATTCTTATAATAGGTATGCTTTTAGAACCGTCATCTCTGTCTTCTCACAAGGGAAAGCCGGTTTACTATAGTGAATCCAGGTACGGCCGAATAGAAGTTCATCAAGATCAGGAGCAATATACACTTTTTAAAGATGGCGTGCCTGTTACCAGCAGCGAGAATTTGAATATGGCTGAAGAGGCAGTTCATTATCCTCTGTCCCAGATTGAAAGGGTTAAGCAGGTTCTGATGATTTCTTCTGGTAGCGGTATGTTAAAGGAACTCCAAAAATATAATCCTGTTATTGTGGATTATGTGGAAATTGATCCTAAGATTACGAATGTTATGCTTCGCTTTGGAATGATAAATAAAATACCCGGCTTAAACGTACTTCATAATGACGGTAGGCGGTTTTTGTCGGGAACTGAAAGAATATATGATGCAATTATCATAAACCTTCCGGAGCCGGATACTTTTCAGATTAACAGGTTTTACACAGACCAGTTTTTCTCTGTCGTAAAAAAACGTCTGGCCCCAAATGGAATACTCAGCTTTTCATTTGAAGGTTTCGAAAATTATCTTGCCGAATCGCAGCGTCAGAAGATATCTTCCATTTTTAATACCGTATCAAATCATTTCAGTCAGGTTCTAATACTTCCCGGCCAGAGAATTTTTTTTCTTTGTGCTGATTTCACAATCAAGACCGATATTCCAAAAATTCTTAGCGGTAAAGGAGTTGATACTGATTATATATCAAAATATTTTTATGGTAACCTGTCTCACTCCAGAATTGATCATCTAAATAATCAGGTGGATAGAACGACTCCTGATAATCTGGATCTATCTCCTATGTTGATAAGGTTGATGTTCTCACAGTGGTTTGCAAAATATTCAACCTCTCCTTTTTGGTTCGTAGTGGCTGTTATGATATTTCTGTTGTTATATTTAATACGAATTTCAAAAGAAGAGTATGTACTCTTTTCAACCGGCTTTATAACAATGGGAAGTGAGATCCTTGTTATTTTCGCTTTTCAGATTTTTTTTGGTTATATTTATCTGCAGATAGGTATTATTGTTACTGTCTTTTTAAGTGGTCTTCTTCCGGGTGCGTGGATGGGCGAAAGGTTGAAAAATCAAGATTCTATGGGAAATGCACTAGCATATACGGATTGTATACAAATAGTGCTGATTGCTGTTTTCATAGTGGCAATTCAATATGTCGGTGATCGTTTGCCGGTTGCTTTTTTTCTTATCTTCGGATTTTTAATATCTATGGTGTGCGGATTTCAGTTTCCAGCTGCTTTAAAGCTTCAGGGTGGTGATAATCGTGCCGCTACTTTTTCCTTTTCAGCAGATCTTATCGGAGCAGCATGTGGTGTGCTTATAACTAGTATAATTTTAATCCCATACCAGGGAATAATGTGGGCAACTATATTTCTGCTGTGTCTTAAAATTTCAAGCCTTATAGTAATTGTAGCCAGAAAGACTTGAAAATATTTATATAAAAGGTAAACCAACTTAAAGATATTATAATTATTATGTAATTTTGTTTTTTCAGGATCCATAAAGAGAAAGGGAATTCAGTAGTATGGGAAAAGTTTCCAGACGCCAGTTCATATACTCAGGAGCAGCATTAATTTCATCTATAGCGCCCTTTAATATTGCCGGGGCATTCTTGAATAAAAAAGCGGAAGATTCCGGAGTAGACGATATTCGAGGTACTATTTTTAAAGGGGATGCTCCTGGTAAATTGTGGAAATGGTCTCATGAGGGATATATATACAAAAAACTGGATAAAAAAAAGGTTGTATGCGGAATTTGCCCTAACATGTGTGTAATGTCACCAGGTGACAGAAGTGTATGCCGATCCAGAGTTAATATTGACGGAACACTATACAGTCTTGCATATGGTAATCCATGTGCTGTTCATGTTGATCCAATAGAGAAAAAACCTTTGTACCATTTTAAGCCACGTTCAAAGGTTTTTTCAATTGCTACCACCGGCTGTAATTTAAGATGCCTTAATTGTCAGAACTGGCAGATCTCTCAGGCTAAGCCCCATGAAGTGCGCTTTCAAGAACTTTTCCCATCAGAAGTTATTAAAAAGACCGAGAACTATCTTGCCGAATCAATTGCATATACTTATTCAGAAGCAACTACTTATTATGAGTACATGATTGATACCGCCCGAATTGCAAGGGAGAAGGGCATATACAATCTATGGATTTCTAACGGCTATATTAACCGAAAGCCTCTTCTTGAGCTGAGCAGTTTCCTCGACGGAGCCAATGTAAATTTAAAATCATTCAGTGAAGCAATTTACAGAAAACTTAACGGGGGAAGTTTGGAACCGGTTTTAAAAACATTTAAAATTCTTCATGATCAGGGAATTCACTTTGAGATGACGAATCTTGTCGTTCCCGGATATGTTGACAATGAAGATATGCTAAAGCGAATGTGTGATTGGATTCTGGAAAACCTTGGCCCTGATTACCCACTTCATTTTTCACGTTTTACTCCGAGATATAAGTTAAACCGCCTCCCCCCCACTCCGTTATCTACTCTTGTGCGTTTTCGCCGTATTGCCATGGCAGAAGGGATTAACTATGTTTATCTTGGAAACGTACCAATTCACGAAGGAAATAACACATATTGCCATAATTGCAGAGAGCTTCTTATCGAAAGACAGGGGTATAATATTCCTGTTAATAATATTAAAAATGGAAAGTGCAGTTTCTGCAGGACTATTATACCGGGTGTGTGGAATTGATAAATATTAAAGAAAATTTATTAACTCTGGATGCTTAGTAATATCAAATCAAAAAGCCGGATGAGTTCTAATATAGTGTTGTATAATTTTTTTCAGTCCCAGCATAATGTTATAAAAAATATCGGGTGTTCTGATGAAAAACACTCTGAAAGCATAAAAAAAAATAAATTTAGTATTTTTTGCTTTTCAAATGAAAAAAAATAGTATAATGAAAATCAAAAATCAGTATTTATCAGAGATCTTATTTATATAATTAAAACATGTATTTTAATTAATATCCTCATTTTAGATTTAATATATAGTATCACTTTATAATTAAATGAATTATTGTGGGATTAAATAATATCAGAAAAAATTACCATTTTATTTGCTTAGAATCCGGTTCGGGGTCTGCCTTATATATTTAATATAATACGGTAGTTCTTTACCGGTTTTTTTATGTCCGAAATATAGGATATCAGGGGCATATATCGGGAAGGTATTAATATCAGGATATTTCAAGCGGCCTTTTCGTTCTTAGAGATGTGCTCCCTTTTGCAATAGTGACACTTAGGGCTTGGTATATTAACAAAAGCTAGGTAAAAAGGAGGTCAGGTTTATGGCAAACGGGATAGTAAAATGGTTTAGTAATAAGAAAGGTTTTGGTTTTATTGAGCAGGAAGAAGGAGCTGATGTATTTGTTCATTTTTCAGGTATTACTATGGACGGATACAAAACGCTTGCAGAGGGAGACAGTGTAAGTTTTGATATTGAAGATAGCGATAGGGGGCCTGCGGCCAAAAATGTAATGAAGACTTAAAGCTGTTATATTTGAAGAAAACAGGGCAGAGTCATATTATATGGCTCTGCTTTTTTTCTCGTTTTCTTAAGTTAAGCATAGATGTTAAAAGTACCTGATGACAATAAACATATCCTGATTCCCGTTATATCAGGCCAGTTGCGCGTATTGTTTCTTCCCCGGCATTGATAATTTAAATTTTATTACAAAATGGATTTTCGTTTGTAGTTTAGAAGAAATGCAGGTAAAAAATATTGATTATTATACCAAAATTACATATGTATTATCAAAATTTTCGTCCAAAATAGATTAGAAGCTATATAAGTAAAATCTAAAGGCCCCTTGAGGCGATACAAAAATGATGGCACAATAATAGTATGCTCTGCTATCTCTATCCTTTATGCCTTATGTGAATTTTATCTTTTTAAGAGATAGCGTTTAACAAGTGATGAAAAATTTGTCATTAAAAGTTAACATAATAACAGGATGCCAATATGAATATTCATAGAATTGAAGCCCGTGACTTACCCGATCTTTGGTTTCAGGCTGTAAACGATATCTTGGATCAAGGTCGTAGGTTCCTTATTGACCGGGGTTCATATGCTGGACAGACACGGCTTGAATATGATTTTTTTACAGGAAGTGTAAAATATCCCGGTACTTTGCCCCTTTTACCTGATATCCCGCCATCTCTTGGGATACCTAACCCTGTTGAAAATGATTATATTTATGGTGGAGATGGGTATGAACGATCATATATCGAGTATCTCATGACGCCACATAAAGAGGAAGGTGAATCATACACTTATGGTGAAAGGCTCACAAGAACTCCTATTACCGGTGATAAGTTTGCCTGGTGGGAACAGGGCAATGCGGAAATAATAGATAAAAGAGAGGTTGACGGTCAGGTAGTTTCAGAAGAAGACGGCATACTTTACCTTAATCAGATTGAATGGATAATTCAGACATATAAAAAATACGGTAATCGAAATAATCAAATGGTTCTACAGGTTGCTCACCCCTCTGATATTGCTTTGGTTGACCCGCCTTGCCTTCGTTCAATAGATACACGAATACAGGATGACAAGCTGGTTTTTTTTGTATATTTCCGGTCCTGGGACTTATGGGGTGGGCTGCCTGCAAATCTTGCCGGGATTCAGAATCTGAAAGAGTATATGGCTGAAGAAATAGGCGTTGCTGATGGTGAAATGATAGTTGAAAGTAAAGGCCTTCATTTATATGGTTATGCCGAGGAGCTTGCAAAATTAAGGTGCCTGAAACAGTAATCTGTATAATCTGCTACCTGCCTGAATTTCTGATAGGCTAATGCAGTAAATAATACTGCTGCATTTTCTATATAAAATATTAATGATAAAATTACAGGAACCAGATATTTTGGGTTATCATTGTATCGGGCCGGCTTTTATTTGCTTTTGTTATGCATATGCAAATTCTATAGTTACATAGCTATATGAAAAAACCTATCCCAAAAAGTAATATGTTGCCCGATGGCTTTGCTATCTGTCGATTCAAAATGATAACATACTAAATGTATGCTGTGCTTTTTTGCAGTTAGATGCCTTTCCCTAATATTCAATATGCATTTTTGAGATGAGTTCTATTGTTAATGTAATATCGGGATGATGAGACATTTGAAAAAATATTCAATTACTGGTACTATGAGTTTCTGAAAGAAACAGAATATCCGGTTATGTATCTCAGCTTGAAACTGTATTTACTATATGTTCAATTTGATCGAATATAACCAGCCTATATATGAGGGCCATACAGGATTCTTGTTTTTTTAAACCCGAGATAATATTTATTTCAATGGAACCGATCATAAAAAACTCATATTCTGCCTGCAGGCACCTTTTTTAATGGCAGATACCTTCTCTTCGAGACTAATTTGTATGTTTAATATCGGTTCAAATTAAATAGACCTTATTTACTAAAATTTTATAAAGATGGAGGTTCCCGTATAATGGCGGCAAAAAAAGGATCTGCTAAGAGAAGAAAATGGAAGCGCTATGAATCCAGATGGGTCATGACCGTTGTTTTCGAAAAATCTAGTTTATTAAATTTTGGGAAAACGAGTTTTATTAAACTTGGACCGGTTGTTGATATAAGTATGAACGGACTTGCGGTTCAATATATCGGAGATAAAAAAAGAAATGATAAAACGTCTGTGCTGTCTGTTTTAGGGCCTGATGAGGAAATTCTTCTTGATTCAATTCCATATACAATTGTTTCCGAGGATCACTCAGTTGAATTACCAGATTTAAAAAAAATATGGAATCGTACTGTTCAGTTTGGAAACCTTACTCCTGTGCATAAATTTCAGTTGAAACAATTAATAGAAAAATTTACAAAAGAGTTAAATGTTGAACGCAGAGCTGGAGCTGATAGACGGCAGTTCGATGACCCTCAATATGATGAAGATAGCGAATGGGTAATTAAGAAGAGCAGAAGGAAGAAAAATCGAAGAAGAAAATTGTGAGGTATTATATAATATTCCTATATGGAAATTATAAATCCTATACAAATTTTATGAATTATAAGTTGGGAGTTTCGTTTTTTATTTAGGCATCGATAATAATTTTTACCGATTCATCTAATTTCAATCTGACTTAAAAATTAAAATAAGTGTTTTTCAAAGTTCCCTTTACACAAGAATACCAACTATTGCCCCGGTCATACAGGTTGCAATTGTTCCGGCAATAATTGATTTTAGGCCAAGAGAAACAATCTCATCTCTTCTTTCCGGAGCCATTGTTCCCATACCGCCTATCATTATTCCCAGGCTCCCCGGGTTTGCGAAACCGCATAGTGCGTAAGTCATGATTATCAAACTTTTAGAGCTTAATGTTCCCTCCGCAAGCCTGCTCATATTGAGATAGGCTATCAGTTCATTAAGTACTGTTTTTGTCCCCATAAGTTCACCTGCAATAGGAGCTTCATGCCACGGTATACCCATAAGCCATACAACCGGTGCCATTATGCCCCCAAGTGCTCTTTGCAGTGTTACCGGCTGGCTTCTGAAATCAGGGAAAATGCCCAGAATAATGTTTATCAGGTGTATCAGAGCAACAAGAACGATAAGCATGCCAATAATATTTATTAGAAGCTGTATGCCCTGAATAGTTCCCTTTGTCACAGCATCCATGGAATTTAGGGCTTCGTCAGATGTGATAAGCTCCCCTGATGTGAGTTCTTCGGTCTCAGGTATCATTACTTTTGCAATAGTAATTGCTGCAGGGACACTGATAATAGATGCCGTTAAAATATGTCCCATAATATCAGGGATTACATTCATAAGCATACTTGCATAAAGAACCATAACTGTACCGGCTATTGTAGCCATACCACAGGTCATAAGGGTGAAGATTTCACTTCTTGTCATATACTTTAAATATGGACGAATAAGTAGAGGTGATTCTACCATACCAATAAATATGTTTGCAGAGACCCCCAGACCTTCTGCTCCTCCTATCCCCATCGTTTTACAAAGTGCCCAGGAGAAGCACCTGACAATTAATGGGAGGATTTTCCAGTAGAACAGAAGTGCTGAAAGTGCACTCATAACAAGAACAAGGGGAAGAGCCCTGAATGCAAGAAGAAATGTATGCGCTGGCCCGGTTACATCAAAGGGGAATTCTCCTCCTCCAAGGTAACCAAATACAAAGGATGTGCCAGCACTTGTAGATTCTTCTATTGAAAGTATAACCCTATTAAGTTTAAGAAAAATAACCCTGAACATTGTTACTTTTATTAGTATGGCTCCAACTGCAAACTGGATCAATACACCTGTTACTATTGTTTTGAGATGGACCGCGTTCTTGTTTTCACTTATTGCCCATGCAGCGGCAATGAAAACAAACAATCCTGCAATGCCTTGAAGAAACATTTATATGCCTTTTGATTCATTGATTACAAATTTAAACCTATACTAGGTTATCAAAAAATTTTATGGTATTTTGTGATATTTTCTCGTTTTTTTCAAGTCCGGAGGATAAAAAGTTGATGTTTTTATCTATCTATAATATAATACATCCTTTAAATTAAATTTGGGACCTTTGCAAACACCCCCTTTTTGCCAATTTTTTTGCGTCAGGTGGCATATCCGCCATAGGCGGGATCGGTAAGGGTTAATTTTTTGCTTTCCTTAAGCTTGAATTCCGTTGCAAGCAGGATACTTTTCCAAAAGTCTCTAATTGAAAATTGGTCACCCTTAAATGCCCGGTTTTCAGATTTTTACATCAGGTGGTATATATCGCTCACCATTACGGGAGTTAACGACGCCATCTATATTTTTTATTCTCAGGAGGTTATATAATGGGGAAGAAAGTTGCTTATAATGAGGACGTTGAATGTCCTGTAGCTGTTTTTGATACAAGCCTTGGAACTTTTGAAATAGAGCTTTATGCTAAAAAATGTCCGGAAACAGTTTGGAATTTTATTAACCTTGCAGAAGGAAGACAGGAAACCGAAAAAGGTGGAAACTTTTACGACGGGCTTGCTTTTCATCGTGTGATTGAAGATTTTATGATTCAGGGCGGTTGTCCTCTTGGTACAGGAACCGGAGGTCCCGGATATAATTTTGCTGACGAATTTGATAAGTCCTTAAGACATGACAGTGAAGGTGTCCTTTCCATGGCTAATGCAGGACCCGGAACAAATGGAAGCCAGTTTTTTATTACACTTATACCAACTCCACATCTTGATGACAGACACTCTGTTTTCGGCAAGGTTATAAAAGGTATGGATGTTGTTAAAAAGATAGGTGTGGTTAAGACTAACCCCATGGATAAACCATTGGAACCTGTTATTATAAATTCTTTAACAATTCGCAGATAACTTTATAAATCAGTTAAAACTGGTGATTTTTAACTTAACATTTTGGCCTTTTAATTAATAATTTACGGGTGTTATTTTTTATTACGGCTGTTTTTACATGAAATATTTAAAAACATGAGATTTATACTGTCTTTTTCAGTCTTTATGTCTTGAGGCGATGCTGCTTGACATTTGAATGAAAAGGATGTTAATAAAACAAGTTTTTTGGTATTAAAAATTTTCCAAATCCTTGCTCTGGATTTATTTCAGGGCTTTATTATCCGAAAGGAGGATGTATGACAAGGTATGAAACTATTCTTATCTCCGATCCTGATATTGGAGAAGAAGAACGAAATCAGCTTTTTGAAAAGACAAAAGAACTGATTTCAAAAATGGACGGTTTTCTTGTTCTTTTTGATGAATGGGGAAATAAAAAACTTGCATATGAAGTCAAGAAAAAAACACGTGGGTATTTTGTGAACATAGATTATTGTGGAACGGGAGAACTTGTAAGTGAAATTGAACGCTCCTTCAAAATCGATGACCGTGCCATTAAATTTATGACTATTGTTCTTGATAAGCATGTTGATGTGGAATCACTAAAAGCGGAAATTGCAAGAGCCGAAGAAGAAAACAAAGAAGACATTCCAGACAGCGACTCCGGTGATGTAAAGGAAGAAATTGAGACTTCTGAAGAGGTTGATGAAAAAAAAGAGAACGAAATAATCGTGGAGGAGTAGCAATATGTACGAAGGAAGGAAAGACAAAAAAAGCTCTTTTAAGAAAAAAAGATACTATCACCGTCGTAAAGTATGCCGGTTTTGTGCTGACAAAACCCTGGAAATAAGTTACAAGGATCCAAAATCTTTAAAATATTTTATCACAGAACGTGCAAAGATAATCCCTAGACGAATTTCCGGAACATGTGCAAAGCATCAGCGTGCACTGACAGTTGCCATTAAAAGGGCTCGTTCTATCGCTCTTTTACCGTTTATTGGGAAGATGGATCTGTAGTTTCTTTAAATACAGGATTTTTCACGGGAGAAACAGTTGTGCCTCAGGTTGTACATGGGGGGATATCCAAAGATCTAATACTTGGTATTAGCATTACATGCATTCTTTTTGCGGTTTCTGTTTTTTTACCGCTTGTAAGTATTTTCAGCTCATTGCTACTCCCTTTACCGGTTCTTTTTTATCGCTCAAAGCTCGGAAGAGGATACGGTATTATAATACCCCTGATAACTGTTCTGGGGATAAGTTCCATCATTGGTGGAATACAGGTGGGGCTTGCATATTTTATCGGGTTACTGGTTCTTGGTTTTGCCTTGAGTGAGTATCTTGAAAAAGATTTGTCTGTTGAAAAGACAGTGCTTTACACAGTAGGTACCGTAATTTTAACAGGGATTGTATTCTTGATCTTTTATAATAATATTTATGGTGGTGATATTATCGCCAACGTAACTAAAAGTGTAACAAAAAGTTATGAGCTTACTTTAGATCTATATGAAAGTATCGGGATTGCGGATGATAAAATTCAAACTTTTTCCAATTATCAGGAAAGCTTTATCTATTATACTGTAAGAATAATTCCTGCACTAATTGTATCGTTAACGCTTTTTATTACCTGGATAAGCCTTTTATTTGCCAGACCGATATTGAGAAACAAAAAGCTTTTTTTCCCTGAATTTGGAGCTCTTAACCTGTGGAAAGCTCCTGAAAGTCTTGTTTGGGCAGTTATTATATGCGGCTTGATGCTTTTGCTGCCCGATAAAATTTTTAAAGTTACCGGTTTGAACGGGCTGATTGTTCTTTTTATCATTTATTTTTTTCAGGGTGTGTCTATCATATCTTTTTATTTGGATAAAAAGCATTACCCTGCTTTTCACAGACTTTTACTTTATGTATTATGTCTGGCATTCATACCACAATTGGTGGCTGTAATAATTATAAGTCTGGGCTTTTTTGACACGTGGCTGGATTTTAGAAAACTTAATGTTAAGGAAACCGAATAGAGATTTAAACAAAATAATTCTGAATGATAATAATTAGTTTTTATCTGTAAATGGTTGTTTTACGTAATTTTGTGTGTGATGAATCTGCGGAATATATGGCAGGCAGCTGCATATAAGCCTTCTTGCTATAGCATGTATTCACTGAACTGTCGTAAGAATAGTCACTTATGGATTGAAAACCAATTAGTACTAATTAAACGCTATGTTTTAGCGGAGGTATTAAATGAAAGTTATATTGAAAGAAACCATCGAAACTCTTGGCATCATTGGATCGGAAGTGAAAGTTGCAGACGGTTATGCTCGTAATTATCTTTTGCCACAGGGAAAAGCTGTTGAAAGTACTCCCCAGAATCATAAAATATTTGAGCAGGAAAAAGCCAATGTTGAAATTCAGATTGCCAAGGAGCGTAATTTAGCTGAAGAAACAGCAGAAATGCTTAAAGGTGTTACCTGCTCTATAGCAGCAAAAGTTGCTGAAGAAGATCAGCTTTACGGCTCAGTTACTACCCATGATATTTTCAATTGTCTCAAGGATCAGGATGTTTTGATTGAAAGGCGCATGATTCTTTTATCTGAGCCTATTAAGTCGACAGGGACATACAAGATTCCTATTCGTGTGTACAAGGGAGTAGAACCTGAAATTACAGTTGAAGTTGTCCCTGAAAGTAAATAATGATTGATAGGGGAGGGGCGGATAGTTATGCCTCCTCCCTGATTATTCATTAAACCCAATTTCATGTAATATGAAAGATACCAGAATACAAATTCAACAAGATCATTCTCTCAACAAGCTGCCTCCTCAAAATATTGAGGCCGAGGAGTCAATTCTAAGTGCAATTCTTATAGACAACAGTACCTTGCTTGATATCCTTGAATTCCTTACTCCGGAGGATTTTTACAGGACCGCTCACCAGAAAATATTTTCAGCAGTCACAGAACTGTTTTCAAAAAATGAACCTGTAGATCTTGTTACCCTTTCAAACAAACTAACTGAATCAGGTCAGCTTGAAGATACGGGTGGGGCAGCATATCTTTCAAAACTTGTTGATACTGTTCCGCTTGCAGTCAATGCCCGGCATTATGCCAAGATAATTCATGATAAAGCATCCTTAAGGCGGCTTATTGAAAAATCAAACTCAGTTGTTAAAAAGTGTTTTGAAGATCGTGGCAATGTAGATGATATAATTGATTTTGCGGAAAGTTCTATATTTGAAATATCGGGTGACAAAAGTCGACAGGCCTTTTCACCCATAGGTGAACTCGTTGTTTCAAATATTGATGCGCTTGAAGAAAGACAGGGGAATAAATCCATATTAACCGGAGTACCTTCAGGTTTCACCAGACTTGATGAACTTACTTCAGGATTTCAGAGATCTGACCTTATTATTCTGGCAGCACGTCCTGCAATGGGAAAGACAACCCTTGCTCTTAATATTGCCAGAAATGCTGCAATTGACGCTAATGTTCCTGTTGCGGTATTCTCACTTGAAATGTCAAAAGAGCAGCTTTCAATGCGTCTCCTTACTGCTGAGGCGAGGGTTGATGCATCTCGTTTACGAACCGGTTTTTTCAATAAGGATGATTGGGTAAGGCTGACCAATGCCGCCAGTGTACTGCAACAGGCACCTATATATATTGATGACTCATACAGTATTTCCACTTTTGATATAAGAGCAAAGTCACGAAGATTAAAAATGGACAAAGGGCTTGGTCTTATTATTGTTGATTACCTTCAGCTCATGAAAAGCCATACCCATAATGAGCGTAGGGATCTTGAAATTTCTGAAATGTCAAGGTCGTTAAAAGGGCTTGCAAAGGAGCTTGACGTGCCTGTTATAGCCCTGTCCCAGCTTAACAGGATGCTTGAGCAGCGAAGTGACAAGCGCCCTATGTTGTCTGACCTTAGAGAATCAGGGGCCCTTGAACAGGATGCCGATGTGGTTGCATTTATATACAGGGATGAAGTGTATAATAAAGATGAAAATAATCCCAGCAGGGGAAAAGCGGAAGTGATTCTTGGCAAGCAGAGAAACGGCCCTGTAGGAACAGCATATTTAACATTTCTAAATTCATATACCAGATTTGAAAACCTGGAACCTGGTGATAATTATAATGGTGTTTAGGAAAACAGTTTTTGTAAAAAATCTTATTCAGGAGTAAAGAAGCAAATATTTACCATACTGTTTGGTGTTGTTATAAAGAAAATATTTGTAACATAGTCACTTTATATTCCCTGAAAAAGTATATATATATTCGAAATATTAATATCCCATAGAAAAAATTTTATTGCAGGAGATAAATGTAATATTTTTATTGGTTGAACAATTGAACACATTAAACCAGTCTAATCAATAAAACTAAGCTCTGATTTTTTCACCAGAAGATATACTTTAAATTAGACCCTGCTGTTACCAATACTACTTTTATATTTTTTGTCCGGCTGCTTTTTATTATGAAGAAAGTTTTTGGAAATACCGGGGGGCTTAAGGCAAATCAGATTCGTCGTATTGAAAACCTTTACCGTCGAAAGATAGATCCTGAATATATAATCACTCCTGAACTTGCTCGTGATGTCAGCAGACTTTCAAATGAAATCCGTCGTCAGATAGGTCTTCTTATTAATCGGGCCGGGAAAATATCTTCAGTAATTATTGGTGATCAACAGAAAATTGTTATTCCGGACATTAGTGATTATCGAACTGCCCCGGGACGCTTAAAAGGCTTAAGATGCGTCCATACACATATGAAAGCCGAACCGCTTACAAGAGATGACCTGACAGACCTCGCACTGTTGCGCCTTGATGCGATGGCAGTCATTACAATGACAAAAGACGGGTTCCCGCACCAGGTTCATGTTGGGCATATTCTGCCAGGCAGTACCGATGAAAAACCATACCAGATTATTGGGCCTTTTAATACGAACAATCTTGATATAGGATGTAATGAGCTAATCATTGCACTTGAGGATGAACTTGCCCATATAAGATCATTATACAAAGCTGCTCATGGTAAAGAACGTGCACTTCTCGTTAGTGTCACAACTGCTCCGAGGAAATATGCTCAGGAATCTATGGATGAACTTGCAGAGCTTGCCCTGTCAAGTGATATTGAAGTTATAGGAACAGTTCTTCAACAGCGCAAGAAAATTGATTCCAGGTACATAATGGGTCGCGGAAAGCTTGAAGACCTTACTATTATGGCTTTGCAGAAAGGGGCCACAATAATTGTTTTTGATCAGGAACTAAGTCCCTCGCAGATACGAGCTATTACCGACCAGATAGAACTCAAGGTGGTTGACAGGACTCAGTTGATTCTTGATATTTTTGCCCAGCGTGCCTTATCAAGAGAAGGTAAACTTCAGGTTGAGCATGCTCAATTAAAATATCTCCTTCCCCGCCTTGTTGCAAAAAACACTGCAATGTCACGTCTAACCGGTGGAATAGGGGGAAGGGGGCCTGGGGAAACCAAACTTGAAATAAACAGAAGACGGGTACATGACCGTATACGTCAGCTGGAAAAAGCCCTTGGTCGTGTAAAAAAACATCGTTTTCAGCAGAAAGCAAAAAGAAATAAACGAGGTCTCCCGGTTTTTTCGATAATCGGATATACAAATGCAGGAAAATCAACACTGTTGAACAGCCTCACGAAGAGTAAAGTCAAAGCCGAGAACAGGCTTTTTGCAACACTCGATCCTTCAAACAGGAGACTGAAGTTTCCAAGGAACATAGAGGTGATAATTACAGATACCGTTGGTTTCATAAGGGATCTTCCCGATGAACTTATAGTGGCTTTCAGTGCAACCCTTGAAGAGCTTGAAAATGCAGATGTACTTCTTCATGTAATAGATATAAGTAATCCACGTTTTAAAGAACATATAAAATCTGTTGAAAAAATTATTTGTAATCTTGAGCTTGAAAATATACCGACGATAAATATTTTAAATAAGAAAGACCTGGTTGACAAAGAAACTTTTGAGAGAATTAGAATAAAGCTTGAAGGTATTGCGGTTTCGGCTAACGACAAAAATACTCTTATGCCTCTGATTGAAAAGATGGAAAGTATGTTATAGACAATCTATTTCACATATTGACCCTCTGGAAAAATAAAATACCAATCAGGATTCCGGATTTTACCCTTATAATTCAAAACCATTTAAAAACAAAATTCTTTAAATTCTGCCATTTGCATGTCAATCATTGATATGTAGTCAATAAGATATAGAAAATCAGCCTTAATCCAAGCATTTATCGGGCACCATGTTTTTCGAGATCCTAACCCCTTGTTAGTTGATATTATTGTTGACATCAAGAGTGTATTGATTATAAAGAGTGAGCACAATGGATCTGGAATATGTAAAAAGGGTTGGTGTTGGAGCTGCAATTAAAGCTGCCGATGTGCTACGGTCAAAGCTCGGGCGGCTAACCGAAATAGAAAAGAAAGGTGAGATCGACCTCGTTACTGAAGCTGATAAAGAATCGGAAAAGATTATAATTGAGTCTATTCTTTCAAGATTTCCCGATCATTCTATTTTAGCTGAAGAAACCGGATATAATGAAGGCAATGTTGACTGCAAATGGATTATTGATCCACTTGACGGTACGACGAATTATGCCCATCAATTGGGCCTTTTTTCAGTATCAATTGCTTTTGAATATAAAGGGGATGTAGTAGCCGGTATTGTTCTAAACCCTGTAACTGGTGAGCTTTTTTCTGCTGTAAAGGGTGGGGGGGCATCTCTAAACGGAAAACCCATACATATTTCGAACACAGAGAGTATGGAAGATAGCCTGCTCGTTACAGGTTTTCCTTATAACTTTAAGGAAATAATTAAGCCGCTTCTCACAAGGTTTGAAAATTGTCTGAAAGCATCAAGGGGTGTGCGGAGACTTGGATCAGCAGCTCTTGATCTATGTTATGTGGCTTGTGGGCGCTTTGATGGTTTCTGGGAACAAAATCTGAAACCATGGGATACTGCAGCCGGTGTATTGATTGCAGTCGAGGCAGGAGCAACAGTTACCTGTTTTTCCGATACGCCTTTTTCAATATATAAAAATGAAATTCTGGCCACAAACGGAAGAATTCATAAAGAAATGATAGCATTACTGGAGATTTGAATAGTTATATGAAAATACTACCTGATATGCCTGACACATCTGACGATCATTTAGGTTGTTTCGGAAATTTTAATTTAAAAGACAAAATATGTACCAAACATTGCATTTTAAGTTTGCGCTGCTCTATTGACAGGGAACAGAAAGTAAAGTTGGAAATGCTGGAGGAGCTTTTTATTGCTGAAGAGGCCACCTCTGTAATTCAATAAAATTTTTAGAATATTTTACCGGGATTTAGAATTCCTTCAGGATCAAAAACCCTTTTTATTTTTTTCATGAGTTCTAATTCAACCATACCTATTTCTTTTGCAATATAAGGGGCTTTGGTTATACCGATTCCATGCTCTCCGGAAATAGTACCTCCAAGCTGAAGGGTATAATCAAATAAAACTTTTATTGCTTCTTCTGCCTTTTCAAGATCTTTTTTATTTTTTTTATCAAGAATTATATTAAAATGGATATTGCCGTCCCCGGCATGTCCGAAGCTTGCCATTGTGAGGCCGGTTTCTTTTCTCAAA
The DNA here is from genome assembly GCA_018693105.1 of Desulfobacterales bacterium. Lineage (GTDB taxonomy): Bacteria > Desulfobacterota > Desulfobacteria > Desulfobacterales > SURF-7 > JABHLN01. The sequence continues at coordinate 33,305 of JABHLN010000031.1, forward strand.
TGATCAATTTTTCTGACCATATCGGGAATCCTGCTTCTTGGAACCACAATATCTTCATTAATTTTGTCTGGTCCGTAAAGAAAAAGAGCAGGGGAAACAGCTTTTCGTGCTTTCCAGAGATTTTCAGCGTCCTCTTCTGTCTTTGCAACCTTTACTTCTGTTGCTCCAAGGGATAAGCATAGCTCTTCAAGTTGACTTGCCGCTTTTTCCACTTCATTTTCATTCCCGTCAACCTCAAGTATCAACATTGCTTCAGCGTTAACAGGCAGGCCTGCATTCATGCTTTTTTCAGCACATTTGATTGAAGCATTATCAAGATACTCCACTGTTCTTGGAATTATGTTCTGCCTGATAATTTCAGATACTGTTTCTGCTGCAGTCTCCATTTTATTGAAAACTGCTGTCATGGTTTTTACAGACTCCGGTTTTGGCAGGAGACGAACCGTTAATCGTGTTATTACTCCGAGAGTTCCTTCAGAACCGATAATAAGCCTTGTCAGATCATATCCCACTACACCTTTTACAGTTCTCACACCGGTTTTTATTATCTCACCTGTCGGTAGAACAGCTTCAAGACCAAGCACATAGTCACGAGTAACACCGTATTTGACTGCACGAGGTCCTCCAGCACATTCCGCAAGATTTCCTCCCAGAGATGACACACTTGAGCTGGCAGGATCCGGTGGATAAAAAAGCCCCTCATTTTCAACAGCTTTATGAAACTCGCCGGTAATAACTCCCGGTTCAACGTGTGCGATGAGGTTGTCTCTGTCGATTTCCAGTATTCTGTTAAAACGACTCATTGCAATGACTACTCCGCCATATATAGGCAGTGATCCACCAGTCATTCCGGTTCCTGAACCCCTAGGTATTACATAGAACTTATTTTTACATGCAAATTTCAGAATATCAGAAATTTCAAGAGATGTTCCTGGGAAGACAACTGCATCGGGGAGAAAGCTTTGTCCGGTAGCATCATAAGCATAGCAGACAAGTTCTTCTTTTTCTCTGCTGCAATGCTCCTTGCCAACAATATTTTGCAGCTTTTTGTATATTGAATTGTCCATAGACATATATTACATGCCTTTGCGGTTTTATGTGGTAGAGCTTTTTACTTTAATTTTAGCAAAATGAACTTTTTATAAAAAGTCTATCTTTTTTTAGAAAAGCAGATATTGTATTGGTTGTAACAGGCGTATTAATATTTTATAGTAAAACCAAGATAATAGAAAACTAACCCGGACTAAGTGCCTGAGTCAAGTTTTTTACAAAGATATTCGATTTCCTTTTTAATCGGACTGTTTGTCTTTATTTCTTTTTCTACTGCCCTTATGGAGTGAATAGCTGTAGCATGGATTCTATTAAAGCTTTTGCCTATTGCTTGAAGAGGTTGGTCTGTATATTGCCGTGCAAGGTATATAGCTATTCGCCTCGGACGAACAAGGCTTTGTTTTCTTGAGCTTGAGATGAGATCCTTTTTAGATATTTTGTATTCCCCGCATATCAGATCTTTTATTGAATCTATAGTTATTGTTTTTTTTTGGCGTGAAATGTTTTTTACTACACTTTCAGCTAGCTCCTGATCTATTTTTCTTCCCAGAAGTGATGACTTTGCAGTGATTCCAATAAGTCCCCCTTCAAGTTGTCGAACACTTTCTGAAAGTTCACCTGCAAGATATTCTGTAATTTCTCTTGGTATAATGAATCCGCTATCCTTTGATTTTTTCAAGAGAATACGTACGCGCGTCCTGAAGTTAGGTGGTTCGATATTAGATATAAGGCCGCATGTCAGACGTGACCTTAATTGATCGCTTAGATTTGGAATTTCCCCCGGAATATAATGACTGGTGAAAATAATCTTTTTCCCGAGTTCGTACATGTAATCAAGGGCAAGGGCTAGTTCGCTCTGGGTGCGCACCTTGCCTGTGAGAAAATGAACATCTTCAAGGAGAAGTACATCACATTGTGCCCTGTATTTTTCCTTGAATTTTCCTATCGTATTGTTCCGGATTGAACTTACCATTTCATTTGTATAATCTTCAGCAGTAATATAATAAACCCTTTCTGAAGGGAATTTGGATAAAATATAATGTCCCATAGCCTGTGAAAGGTGAGTTTTTCCCATACCGGTTTTAGAAATCAGGAACAATGAATTTTGGCTGGAATTTTGTCGTGAGGCCAGTGATAATGAAGCCGTGTATGCAAATTCATTATTGTCCCCGACTACAAAATTATCAAAAGTAAGTTCTTTTCTCAGTCGGCGGCCTGATTGCGGCTGGAAATTAATTTCAGGGAGTTTCAGCTGGTGTTTTTTATCATATTTTTTAAAGTTGAAATCATCGGTTTTTTTTATTTGTTTTTGATTTTTTTTTGTTTCATTTCGTTCATTAATTTTTATGGCCAGATTAAATTGTTTGCCTGAAACTTTGAAAAATTCAGACTCAATGAGTTCACCGTAGCTATCAAGAATCTTCTTCTTGAGAAAAGAGTTCGGGCATGAGAGAACAATATCCTCATTGCTATGACCGGTATATTCCATAGGATCAATCCACATAATGTATCTATGGTAAGGCATGTTTTCCTTTAGAACGGTTTTTACATTATTCCAGATTTGTTCCATAAAAATATCTCTTGAATAATAATTGTTTAAAGGTTTTTAGAAAACAGAAATATCCTGCAAAAAATACGAACTGAGAATACTTTATATTAAAAAAGGAATTATTATAATTTCATGAATCAATGAAATAAGGATTGATGAAATATTATAATATTGAACTTTGTTGAAAAGATTGGTTGTATTTAATGCATCAGACTATTTCAGTCAAGCCGGATAACAGCAATTTTCATATTATGAAAACGGAAGTTGTAAACATTATTTATCCAGTTGAATTTATATGACTATTATTTTTATACTTCAGCAAATGTTTC
>JABHLN010000032.1 GCA_018693105.1 Desulfobacterales bacterium
TCAAGGGGTGCTGTAACCCATTATAACTTCTACTCAATGGTAATTGATCCGATGACAACCTGCGGATGCTGTGAATGTATCGCTGCAATGTTACCCTCCTGCAACGGAATTATGACCGTTTCCAGAGACTATGCCGGTGAAACACCTTCCGGTATGAAGTTCACAACACTTGCAGGTGTTATGGGCGGTGGCGCATCTTCACCCGGTTTTGTCGGTCATTCAAAATTCAATATTACACAGGGTAAGTTCATCACCGGTGACGGCGGGCTCCTTCGAATGGTCTGGATGCCGAAAGTATTGAAAGAGGAGATCAAGGAAAGAATCGAAAAACGCGGAGCAGAGCTTGGAGTTCCGGATCTTTATGACAAAATAGCTGATGAAACAATAGGAATCACTGAAGAGGAAATCCTTCCATGGCTCGAAGAGAAGGGTCATCCCGCATTAAAAATGGATTCTATAGTCGGCTGATAATATAACATCCCGGTACAGGTACGACATGTTTTTTCGTACCTGTACCATTCAATTATCTCAAGTTGCTAATCAGAATTTAATATTTACTACTTGATATATGTTGAAATAAATATAAGGAGACTAAAATGGCATTAACCGGTATTCAGATATTCAAACTCCTGCCGAAGACCAACTGTAAAGAATGTGGTGTTCCCACATGCCTCGCTTTCGCCATGAATTTGGCGTCAGGCAAGGCTGAACTTGACAGTTGCCCTTACGTGTCTGATGAGGCCAAGGCAGAACTTGCCGAAGCATCAGCACCTCCGATTCGCCCAGTGGTGATAGGAAAAGGCGTGAGAAAAGTTACAACCGGCGGAGAAACCGTACTATATAGACATGAAAAAACATTTTTCAACCCTACCGTACTTGCAGCCATGTTGGATTCAGGTATAAAGAAAGCCGACCTGGTAACCAAGCTGACGGTATGGAATGCTTTACAATATGAAAGAGTTGGATTAAACTTAAGGCCGGAACTTGTTGCCGTAAAAGATTCAAGTGGCGACGCAAAAGCTTTTGCTGCCACTGCAAAATTGGTTGCAGAAACTTCCGAATTTAACATAGTGCTTGTATCTGACAATATTGACGTAATGAAAGCCGGCGTTGAAGCATGCGGTTCAAAGAGACCTCTACTGTATGCAGCTACAGAAGCCAATGCTGACGACATGGGTGCTCTCGCACTTGATAACGACCTTCCTCTTGCCGTTAAGGCTGATTCTGTAGAAGCACTTACTCCGCTGACAGATAAGCTTACAGCAATGGGGATTAAGGATATAGTAATCGATTCAGGTTCAAGGGAAATCAAGCAGCTTCTGGAAGATCAGATTGCTTTAAGACGCGCGGCCCTGAAAGATGGAAACCGTTCCTTAGGTTTTCCGACAATTACATTCCCATGCGAAATGGCCTCCAACATTGATGTTGAGTCCATGATAGCCGGCATGCTTGTCGCAAAATACGGTGGAATAGTTGTCATGTCTGATTTCATTACCGAAGGTGTATTCCCGCTTCTCCTCGAAAGGCTGAACATATACACTGATCCTCAGAGACCGATGACAGTAACTGAAGGAATCTATGAAATAGGCAATCCTGATGAAAATTCACCTGTACTTGTTACCACCAACTTTGCCCTGACTTACTTTATAGTATCCGGCGAAATTGAGGGGAGCAAAGTTCCTGCATGGTTGCTTATCAAAGACTCCGAAGGCCTGTCAGTTATGACAGCCTGGGCGGCGGGCAAATTCGCCGGCGATGATGTCGGTACTTTCGTAAAAAAATGCGGAATTATGGATAAGGTAAAACATACGGAACTTATTATTCCAGGTTATGCAGCCGCAATAGCCGGAGATATCGAAGAAGAGCTTCCCGGCTGGACCATCACAATCGGTCCCAGAGAAGCAGCTCATCTTCCGGGATTTCTTAAATCAAAATAAATTCATATAATTTACGAATGGGTGTAAAATTACCCATTCGTAAATTAACATTGGAGGATGTATGATACTTCTTGGTGAAAGCTTAAACGTAATATCAACAAAAATTGGCCGTGCGTTCAAAGAACGTGACCCCAAACCGCTTCAGGAAGAAGCCCTTGACCAAAAAGAAAAGGGTATGGATTATATCGACATAAACCTTGGACCGGCCAAAAAGGACGGGCATGAATTAATGCCCTGGATCGTTGAGGTAGTTCAGGATGTTGTTCCTGATATTCCACTTGTGCTTGACACATCAAATATCGGCGCAATTGAAGCCGCATTAAAGGTTTACAAACCAACGGAAAAGCCGGTTCTTATTAATTCAATCATGGCACGCCCTGAACGCTTTGAGAAGATGATACCGCTTGCAGTTGAATACAATGCAGATTTTATAGCACTTATGTGGGGTCCTGACGGACTTCCCCGTGATGCTGACGAACGCGGCGCTCTTGCAGCCGAGCTTCTCTATTTTGCCAATGAAGCGGGTATAGAAAATGAAAGAATCTGGGTAGACGGTATTGTGACACCTGTAAATATCCAGCAGCCTCAGCTTTTAAGCCTGATGGAGTTCCAGTCAATCCTCCAGGATATGTTCCCCGGATGTAAAAGCACTTGCGGCCTGTCCAATATTTCAAACGGACCACCTGACCACCTGCGCCCTATTCTTAACCAGACCTACATGGTCATGCTTGATAGAAATGGTATGTATTCAGTTATATCCGATCCTCTTGATGAAAAACTGACAGACATTGCAAAAGGTAATCGTCAGGATATCGTAGACGTTATCCATGCAACCATGGACGGCAATGCTCCTGACTTAGGCAGCATCTCCGAGGAAATGCAGGACTATGTAAAAACCGTTAAGGTTATCCTTGGCGAAAGTCTGTACTCCGACTCATGGCTTGAAGTATAATAATTAAAGTATATTGAACAAAAAAGCCCTTCCTGAAACGGATAGGGCTTTTTTTTCATTTATATGACAAACTTTTTCGGAATCGTTACCCCTCTATTCCACAAAGAGACCTTTGAAAACGTTATTTTTTATTCAAGTTCAAGGAATGGAAAATTAAAATTCCCTAATAATAACACATATAAAAGATATATGTTGTCATTGTAAGGTAAAACATATTTGCCTTTTTTTATTGACATGAAAGGGTATTTACGGATAAGAAATTCGTTTGATTTAATCATAAATTATCCGGATAATTGTTTTTTTAATTAACTTTGAGAATGCTGATAATTTAAAGCAACAAAAACTCCGAAATTTTAAAGAGCCAATTTATTCCTGGAGGCAGTAAAATTATGGATAGAGCCTTTGATATTGTTTTGCAGTTTATTATAAATCTCCCTTTAATTACACAGAAGGGCCTTCAGAATATTTCTGATAATAACGGCTGGGCAATGGCTATAGTTGGTGCCATAACCGTCTTTTCAGGCCTTGTTATTCTTGCTCTTACAATTTCCCAGCTTCCAAATTTAATACTATTATTGGAAAAATTTAAAAAGACTAATAAGGTTGATGAGATCTCGGAAACACCGACTTCTTTGAAACCGGATGTACAGGAATATTTATCTACAGATATTAATAAGGTTGCAAATCTATACAGGCCTTTATTTGAAAAACTTGGGGATTCTTTTCCACTTTCTGCTCTTTACGATCTGTCGCAGAAAGAAAAATTACCCCATCCGCATATAACAATAACCTCCTTCAGGGAAGCCGATATTCTAATTTCCAAAGGCGACGGTATATTTACCTGGAACAAGGAACTAGTTTAATTATAATTAGGTTAAAAGGTATTTAAATGGTAGATCTGTTACTTCAATTTTTATCAAACACAGGGTATTATTTTCTTTATCAGGACCCTCGCTACATCCTGATGATAACCATAGGATGCACATTTGTATATCTTGGAATTGCAAAAGAATATGAGCCGCTTCTGCTTGTACCTATTGGCTTTGGCATAATTGTTGGAAATATTCCTTTTTTTAAAGGATTCGGAATAGGTATATATGAAGACAATTCGGTATTTCATTATCTGTATTTCGGTGTAACAACCGGTATTTACCCGTCAATTGTTTTTCTCGGGCTTGGTGCAATGACCGACTTTTCTTCGTTGCTTGCGCGCCCAAAACTAATGCTTCTTGGCGCTGCGGCACAGATGGGTATATTTTTTACTCTGTTAAGCGCGCTGGCAATCGGCTTCCTTCCTAAAGAAGCAGCATCAATAGCGATTATAGGTGGGGCGGACGGACCGACATCAATATTTCTTACTGCAAAGCTTGCACCGCATCTCATAGGACCTATTGCAATAGCCGCATACTCTTATATGGCTTTAATACCGGTTATTCAGCCTCCAATCATGAGACTTCTTACAACCAGAAAGGAAAGGCTTATACGTATGACGGAACCGCGTGAGGTTTCTCAAAAAGAACTTCTGCTTTTCCCGGTAATAGCAGTTTTACTCTGCTGCCTTCTTGCACCAACGGCATTGCCCCTTTTAGGCATGTTGTTCCTTGGAAACCTTTTTAAAGTATGCGGTGTTACGGATCGCCTCGCCGATTCTGCTCGAACAGCTATCATTGACACAGCCACTATTCTACTCGGATTTACCGTAGGGGCAAGTACCCAGGCGGATGTGTTTGTAAATCCAAAATCTGTTGGTATATTTTTCCTCGGCGCCGTAGCATTCAGCATTGCAACCGCATCAGGTGTTATTTTTGCCAAGTTTATGAATCTTTTCATGAAAGAAAAAATCAATCCTCTGCTCGGGGCATCAGGGGTCTCAGCAGTTCCGGGATCTGCACGTGAAGTCCATGTAATGGGTCTTAAAGAGGACCCGACGAACTTTTTGCTTATGCATGCCATGGCATGTAACTCATCGGGTGTTATTGGTTCAGCGATCTGCGCCGGTATACTATGGAGCTTCTTGATTTAAAAGATAATAGTTATTAAGTTTAATAGCACCACTTAATATATTGATTTTAAAGAACAGGCTCAATTTTAAAGCACAATATTTAAATAAAAAATAAAAATATATTTGACATTTGTATACATTTAGACTATTGAGATACAAGCGAAAAGTTAGGATAAGATATTTCCCGATCGATGTTTTGAGATTCATTGTCAAGTTTGGTTTGTGCTCATTGTTCTTGTAATTTTCAACCATACTGCATTTCCTATCACCAAAAGACAAAAAGAATTCAAGTGCTAACATCTTTTTTCTGTCTTCTCTAAAATTTGATATTATAACATTAACATAAATACTTTTTGGAGATGTTTGTTATATATTATTCTGACCCGGCATCATTATTTAATAATTAATTCGAAACCATCTCAAAAATGCGGATTTGGTTCAAGTGCAACGCGTCTGCCAATGAGAATACTCGGCATATAAATAGTATGCGAATATTTAGTACAGACAGCACAGCCATGGGACAAATGATGTATCATTGAGATTTGCTCTAACATTTTAGGAGGCAGTAATGAGTGATTTCCTTCACCAGCTAAGAAGTAACAGTGAATATAACCGTAATTATAGTAACAGAAACCATTCCAACAGATATAACTCTTCCAACAATTCTGACTGGAAAAACAACCGCGATAAATCAAAACACAACGGTAACAAGAACTATCATCAACAACAACATGATGCCAGTTCTGAGAAACTGGACAATACCGTTGAAGGAATAAAGAATGTTCTGGACGGTATCAATGAAACCCAGAAAAAGCTTGCAATAGCTGAAGAACGAAGAGCAGCAGCCGAAGAACGCAAGGCGGAAATATTTGCCGTTATTGCGGAAGGAATATTTCAGGCTCTAAATTCCATGGGGGTTCAAACCAGCATTGATAATTTCAGTTCTACCGTGAGCAAAAATAACACTTCACAGAACGACGAAATAATAGAAAAACCATCAGATGTAGATCGCGAAAAGGTTTTAACTGTTATACATGAGATGCGTGAAAAAGGCGATACTTACGGCCAGATTGCACAACATCTGGAAGACCAGAAATTGCCTACTTTCTCCGGCAGAGGAGAATGGCATGCACAGACTGTACATAGAATATGCAAGGAAAACGTTTAATATCGGGGTAAATGATCTCTATTTAATCCGTTATAGAGGTTGATCAGAAAGTTTGACGTACAGGTTTGTATGTTTTGACTACTGATCAGCCACTATTCCTTGTGTGGAAAGATTTATGTTTTTTTCACTGTTTTTTCCAATTATTCTTCAAAATTTTCAAGATATTTTTTCCATTCCATTGGTAACAATTGCTTCTTTTTGTTATTGCACTCCTTACATGCAGGAACAACATTACCCTTAACTGATTTACCGCCTCGTGATATTGGTACAACATGATCCATTGTAAGCTCTTTTGGTGGAACCGCATGCCCGCAATAGAAACATTTACCTTTAGAACAACGCCTTTTCCACCATTGGGAGTTCCTTAACTCACGAGCTATTCTTTTTGCTCTTTTTATATCCTCTTCTTCCAGGTGAATTTCAAACGGGTCAATCATTCGTAAGTACCTTTTTTATAATATAGTTACATCCAAAGCATATGACACGAGACCTTAACACCACCTCTAAGCTCTTAAACTCTAAATTACAAATTGTTTATCCAATTTTTAATTTCACCTGTAAGCATATCATAATATTCTTCCGATCCTCCAAGGCCGAGCCTTCCGAAAAAATAATTTATTTCAAGAAACAGGGGGTCATTTTTTCCATCTTCAGATGAAAAAATAAAGTCAAAGCCTGCTAGATTAATACCGGTTTTTTTACTAAAATTTTCTGCTGATAATACGGCCTGTTCCTGCAGATCCAGATCAGACTCCCTGTCAATATAGGCCCCGGTCGAAATGTTCGCGCCAAAAGGTTTTGATTCATCCTGAACACGCCAATAAGAAATGAATCTTTTATTTATGACAACAACTCTTAATGTCCTGTTGGGGCCTGGAATATATTCCTGTATTAAAAAACCTTTCTGGCCTGTTTTTTCATAACGGGAAGCTTTATTTAATATCTCATCAAAAGCCTCGATAGTTTTTATAAGAAAAACGTTGGTGCCCTCATCACCCCAGTCAAATTTGAACACAAAAGGGAATTCTATAACTGAAGAATCATGTTTTTTGTTTAAATGATTATAATAAGTTTCAATGTTTTTAAAAGTCAGAGTGTTCGGATGAATAACACCAAGTTCTTTAAACAGTTCCGCCTGTCCGGTTTTCCCCTTATATTTAAAGCGCATATCATAATCGGGGAAAACGTTTGAGCAGTTTTCACGAGCCATTATATAAAGGGATTCATAGCAGCCCTGAGGAAGAATAACAGCTTCAGCATTTTTTATAGCAGCAAGATCTTCTTTATCGGGAGATCTTCCGGCGCATGTGATATTTTTATCTGCTTGAAAACAGGGATGAAAAGACAGTATCATCAGTAACCCAGATTTCTTAAAGCTTTTGTATCACTGCTCCAGTTTTTCTGAACACGAACAAAAAGTTTTAGAAAAACCTTTGCTCCTATCATTCGTTCAATATCCATTCTTGCATCTTCACCGATCTTTTTCAGCTTGCTGCCGCCCTTACCGATTATGATGCCCTTCTGGGAATCTCGTTCCACATGTATTGTTGCATTTATACTGACAAGAGAACCTTTTTTTTTCTCTTTATAGTCATCAACTATAACAGCTGTGGAATAAGGAACCTCCTGCCCGGTCAACCTGAAAACCTTTTCACGAATCATTTCAGCCACAATAAATCGCATCGGCATATCTGTTAGCATCTCTTCAGGAAATAATGGCGGCCCTTCCGGCAAGAGATTTTCCATTGCCGTGAGAAGATCATCTACCTGGGTTCCATGTTTTGCCGAAATAGGAATAATAGCCTCAAAAGGATAGACCTTTGACCATTTGTCTATTAATTCTAAAATTTCATTTTTCCTGATAATGTCAATCTTGTTTAGCCCAAGCAAAACAGGCTTTTTCTGATCTATGATTTTACTTACCATGAATTTTTCGGAAACAGGATCTGATTTTGATACATCTACAAGGATAAGAATAGCATCAACATCACCAATAGCGGTAAGGGCCTCTTCAACCATTTTTATGTTAAATTGAGCTTTTGCCATGTGAACACCAGGAGTATCTATAAACATAATCTGGGACTTTTCACGGTGAGTTATTCCAAGGATTCGGTTTCTAGTAGTCTGGGGTTTTTTCGAAGTAATTGATATTTTTTCCCCGAGAACCCTGTTTAAAAGAGTAGACTTTCCTGCATTCGGTGCGCCGGTTATTGCTACAAAACCTGATTTGAATTTATCTGTTTTCTTTCCCATTTTTAAACCTGATGCTTTCGTTTGTGTTTATTCAGTAGATTGCTTTACTAAAAAGAAGCGTAACTATTGTTTTTTACGATGCCATCAATCCTGATTTATCAGCTCTTCAACAGCAACCCATACCTTTTCTTTACCCTGGCGCGTTTTGGCTGAAAAAATTATAAATTCATCATTACCAATAAAAAGAGCTTTTGAAATAAGTTCCAACTGTGCCTTAACCTTACTTTTTTTAAGTTTGTCCGCCTTGGTCAGAACCAGAATAACAGGAGTTGCTATCTGATGAAACCAGTCTATAAGATCAATTTCCTCCTGACCGGGAATTCGCCTGAGATCCATAATAAAAACAAGCCCTTTTAGATTTTCTCTTTCGGAAAGATATTCCTTGATCATTGGTTCCCATGTCTTTTTTATTTTAGCAGGAACCTTTGCATAACCAAATCCCGGAAGATCAACAAAAGAAAAGGCGTTGTTAATGTCAAAAAAATTAATAAGCTGCGTACGGCCCGGAGTAGAACTTGTTTTCACTAAACGCTTACGGTTTACCAGAGTATTTATAAGAGATGATTTACCAACATTTGAACGCCCGATAAAGGCTATTTCAGGCAGATCGGACGAAGGGTAATGGGACGAATTAACACAACTTTTTACAAATTCAGCTGATTTTATTATCATAATATATTAATCTCAATTTATCTTTTATTTAAATAATTCTCCAGTCTTTTCATCCCTTCTGTTATATTTTCAATGGAATTGGCATATGAAAATCTTAAATACCCTTCACCATTTTCACCAAAATCTATCCCTGGGGTAACACCCACATGAGCCTTTTTAAGGATATCAAAAGCAAGTTTGTAGGAATCGCCTGAAAGATGCTTCGCATTGGCAAATACATAAAAAGCACCCGTAGGTTCAACTTTAATGCCGAAACCAAGATCTTTAAGGCGTTTTATCATATATTTCCTTCTTTCGTTATATATCTTTTTCATCCGTAAAATATCTTCATCGGCTTTTTCAAGGGCTGCAATCCCTGCAATCTGCATAATGGAGTTGGCTGAAATAAAAAAATTCTGCTGAATTTTTTGAATAGGACGAATATATTTTTCAGGGGCTATCAGATATCCAAGTCTTAAGCCGGTCATGGCATACAGTTTTGAAAACCCGTTTACAACAAATGAATTATCATTAAACTCAAGAATAGAGTGTTCTTTTCCTTCATAAACAAGACCATGATAAATTTCATCTGAAATAATATTAATTGACTCAGCTTCTGCAAGGGCGGCAATCTCCTTCATACGGTCTTTTGAAAGAAGATTGCCTGTAGGATTTGAAGGTGAATTTATAAAAACAGCTTTAGTTTCTTTAGTAATTCTTTTCTGTATTTCCTCCGGCCTGTACTGAAAACCGTCCTCTTCATAAACAGGAATAGTTACCGGTTTTCCATCAAGGAATCGTATGAAATTCGGGTAACATGCATAATGAGGATCTGAAATAATTACATGGTCACCCTTTTCAATAAAAACTGACAGTGCAAGAAAAATTGCAGGCGATGTACCGGAAGTTATAATTATTCTTTCAGGATCAACAGAAACATTGTAGACTCGCTTATAATGCCCGGAAACAGCCTGTCTTAAATCCAAATCTCCAAGACTGTGCGTGTAGTTTGTATGCCCTTCTTCAAGAGCATGGATAGCTGCAGTCTTGACACATTCTGGAGCATCGAAATCAGGCTCCCCGACTTCAAGATGAACAATATCAATACCTTCACGCTCCATTGAATGAGCTTTTTCAAGCACTTCCATAACAATGAAAGGTGATATTTCCTCTGTACGCTTTGATATCATCTTAATTCAGATTTTTACAAAAACCTTTTTAAATCACAAAGGGTTCAAATAAAACCTTTAGAATTTATCCGCAGCCTTAAGTGAACCCTTTAAAAAAATAATAACAGATATTTTGAAACTACAACACCTTATTCAGCGGATATTCAATAATACCCTCGGCTCCGCTTTTGAGAAGTTCCGGTATAAGCTCTCTTACTATACCCGAGTCTACGACTGTTTCCACAGAAAACCATGTTGATTTATAAAGATTGGCAATTGTCGGGGCATTAAGACTTGGAAGTAGTGAAACAATCTGCTCAATTTTCGATTCCGGAACATTCATTTTCAGCCCTACCAGCTTTTCACCAATAAGCGCAGCTTTGAGAAGCATTGATATCTGTTCAATTTTTTCTCTTTTAGCGGGATCTTCCCATGCTTTATGATTTGCAATTAGCTGTGTATTCGTCTGCATCATTTCATGAATAATTCTAAGACCATGGGCCTTTATTGTGCTTTCTGTTTCAGTGATTTCAACAATAGCATCCGCAAGCCCTGAAACAACCTTTGCCTCAGTAGCACCCCATGAAAATTCAACATTTACATCAATATTTTTCCCTTTAAAAAACTGCTTAGTATATTCAACCAGCTCGGTTGAAATTTTCTTTCCCTGAAGATCCTCAAGTTTTTTCACCGGCGAATCATATGCAACGGCAATAACCCATCTAGCAGGCCTTGCACTAACCTTTGAATAAACAAGGTCGGTTACCACATGAACATCAGAACTATTTTCTGCAATCCAGTCTTTTCCTGTCAAGCCGGCATCGAGAGTCCCGTTTTCCACATTAACAGACATTTCCTGGGCTCTGCATAATGCACAATCAATCGTATCATCATTAATTTCAGGAAAATAACTTCTTCCATTTACATTAATTTTCCACCCTGAACGTTTGAAAAGGGCAATAGTCGCATTCTGAAGGCTACCCTTGGGAATGCCAAGTTTCAAAATCTTACTCATTTTTTATATACCTCCTCAGGATCAAATAAAGGTTCTCCGATAACATTTATCGACCCGTTTTCAATTTTCCTGTAAAAGCAGCTTTTATGACCTGTATGACAGGCTGCCCCGCCGACCTGTTCAACCTTGTAAATAACAGTATCATCATCACAGTCAATTAGAATTTCTTTTATGTGCTGAACATTTCCCGAACTCTCGCCCTTGATCCATAGCTTCTGTCTTGAGCGGCTGAAATATGTCGCTTTTCCGGTCGAAAGTGTATGTTCCCATGCTTCTTCATTAATATAGGCAAGCATTAAAACCTCACCTGTTATGTGGTCCTGCGCAATAGCCGGAATCAGGCCACCGGTTTTCTCAAAATCGAGTTTAATCATTATAATATTACCCTGGTATTAAATTACCCTGCTATCAAAAACCCTCTTGTTAAATTCCAATTATAGTGGACATATCTCTTAAGCATTTTAAATGTCCGTCAATATAAGCTAAGGAAGATACATATAAGATGCCGAAAAGTCAATTCTTTTGTATTTTTTCAGGGTAAATAAAAGTGCTGAACTCGTAAAAAGTATAACCGATGGCTAAGTAAAAATCTTCATATACAAGGCATAGCGGTTGGCCAGGCGTGAAGGCATACATGTACTATGTCGAACGTCTGGCCAACCGCTATAACGCAGTAGATGGAGACTTTTTACGAAGCCATCAAAAGTGCTGGTTCAATAATATCTGCTTACCATTATAAAAAACTTTCTACCCTAATGGTTTTTCTTTTTAAAATCGAATATATAGATAGATGCAACTACTTGGTATATCATAATGAATTATGTTTCTTCTTGACATACAAGATTTCAAAATATACTTTGTGTGCAAAGGATATTTTTATGGATATAAACTATAAAGATGAAAATGATAGTATTGTTTTTCTTCTTGCAAAGGCAAATCAGAAAGCCCAGAACGAACTGAAAAAGAGCTTAAAGCAATACGGTATAACAACCGTTCAAGGGCTTCTTCTGGGATTGATATCTATTGAAGAAGGTATAACAGCCAGTGAAATAGGAAAAAAGCTGGTCCTGGACAACGCTACAGTATCCGGGGTTCTGGAAAGGCTTGCAAGTTCAAACTGGATAATCAGAAAACCCGACAAAAAAGACAAAAGGGTGTCGCATATACATCTTTTACATACACCTGAAAAAGATAAAATAATGCCCCTTCTAAAAGATTCATTTAAATCTGTACAGGAAGAATTGCTGCAAAACTATACATTGGAAGAAAGAATATTGCTTAAACGTTTTTTACGTGATTTTATTTGATCTCAATCTCCAAGTATATCGGGATGTGTACCCGGTTTTGAGATTAAGCAAATATAGAGTATTAAATAGCCGATTACGATTATTTTATTAATAAGTTCAAAAATAATAGCTTTTTAACCAAAATATTTACAAGGAGGAAATATGAAAGATCCGTTATTTCAACCAATCAAAATCAATCAGATGGATATCAAAAACAGAATTTACATGCCTGCAATGGCATTAAACATGACAAACGACTATAAAATCACTGATAGACTTGTCGATTTCTATGCTGAAAGAGCACGCGGAGGTGCCGGAATGATATGTGTCGGCCTGGCATCTGTTGATGAAATGGCCGGAGGCCCGATGCTTATCGGGGCACATACTGATGAGATGATTCCGGGGCTCGCAAAATGCGCCGCAGGAATCAATGATAACGGTTCACGCTCAGTTTTACAGATTAATCATGCCGGCCGTTATAATCATTCATTCATGCTGGGTGGTAAACTACCCTTAGCACCTTCTGCTGTTGCGTCCAACCTGACAGGTGAAACCCCGCGCGCAATGGAAATTGAAGAGATTAAAGAAACGGTTCAGAATTTTGCCAAAGCTGCCGGACGAGTAAAAAAGGCCGGGTTTGATGCAGTTGAAGTATTAAGCGGTACCGGCTACCTGATAAGCCAGTTTCTTTCCCCGCTTACCAACATAAGAACAGATGAATACGGCGGATCATATGAAAACAGGATGCGTTTTCCTCTGGAAATAATGGCAGAAATCAGAAAAGAGGTCGGAAACGACTATCCACTTATGGTCCGTATGAACGGAAATGACTTTATGGAGGGTGGTCAGGGCCGCCTTGAGCTTCAGAAATATGCAAAGGCGCTTGTTGAAATCGGTGGAGTAGATGCTCTTTGCATCAATGTGGGATGGCATGAAGCAAGGGTTCCTCAAATTGTAACCTGTGTACCAAGAGCGACTTTTGCATATATGGCAAAAGAAATAAAAAAGATAGTAGATGTTCCTGTAATTGCAAGCCACAGGATAAACGACCCGGAAACAGCCCGGGAAATAATCGCAGATGATTTCTGTGACATGGTTGCAATGGGCCGTGGCCTCATAACAGATCCTTATCTTCCTGAAAAGGCCAGGACCGGTCGTGAAAAAGAGATAGTACATTGTATCGCGTGTGCACAGGGCTGTTTTGATCATGTTTTCGAAATGACTCCTATAGAGTGTCTCTGTAATCCTAAGGCAGGGTATGAAACCACAAAAGCAATTACCAAAACCGATTCGCCAAAAAAGGTTCTGGTTGTTGGAGGCGGTGCAGCCGGTATGAGTGCAGCTCTTGCAGCATGTGAAAAAGGCCATAATGTTACAATTTACGAAAAAAGTGACAGGCTGGGAGGTCAGCTTTTTATTGCCGCCCTTCCTCCGGGACGAGCAGAGTTTGAACTATTTGCAAAAGACCTTGAAACACAGGTAAAGGTTAATGATATAAAGGTTGTTCTTAATACCGAAGTTGATGAAGCCCTAATAAAATCTGAAAACCCTGATTCGGTTATCTTAAGCACAGGTGCAGAACCTCTAACACCCCCGATACCCGGTGTTGACGGCCCCAATGTAGTCCAGGCCTGGGATGTTCTCAATGGCAAGGTCTATACAGGAAACAGGGTCATAGTTATCGGCGGTGGTGCAGTAGGTGTTGAAACAGCCCTGTTTCTGGCAGAAAAGGGTACTCTTACCGGTGATCAGGTGAAATTTCTTCTTGTCAACAAAGCCGAGCCTGTTGAAGATATTTTAAAACTGGCCATAGAGGGAACAAAAGATGTAACACTTATAGAAATGGTGGAAAAAGTCGGAAAAGATATCGGCCGCTCTACCAAATGGGTTATGATGAGAGATCTTAACCTCTATGGTGTTAACACAATGGTTGGCACAAAGGCTGTTGAAATCACTGAAACAGGTGTAAAGATTGAAAAAGGAACCGGTATTGATGAACTCGAAGCAGATACCATCATTATGGCCGCAGGTTCCAGCCCGCTGAACCCATTTCAGGAAATCGTGGAAAAAATGGGTATCGAATGTAATGTTATCGGTGATGCTAAACAGATCGGCCTTGCTTATGATGCAGTGCACCAGGGGTATGATGTGGGAAGAAGTATATAAATGCTGACTTAATACAAGCCTCTCCTTCTATAAATTGGGGGGGCTTGATTTTTTTCACATTTCCGGAAAAGAAGGCTTATGTATTTAATAACCTCTTACAAAACTATCAATACTGGCTTTATTACAACTTCAAAATTGATGAACTTGTAATAAATATAACCTATGGCTAAGTATAAATCTTCATATACAAGACATAGGTTTTGGCCAGGCGTGAAGGTATACATATAGTATGTCGAATGTCTGGCCAAAAACTATAACGCAGTAGATGGAGACTTTTTACGACGCCATAAAATTCAGGAGAAAAGAAAATGATTAAAACAGCTATTACTGAAACATTCGGGGTTGAATATCCGATTATTTGCGGAGCCATGATGTATATTTGTGAGCCTAACCTTTGCGCAGCTATTTCAAATGCCGGTGGGCTTGGAAACCTTACAGCCGGTATGTATCACACTGAAGAAGAGTTCAAAGCTGCAATTCATGAAACAAAAAAACTTACAGACAAACCTTTCATGGTAAATATAACCTTTATGCCTTCTGTTCATATAACCAAAGAACATCAGCAAATGTATGTACAGGTTTGTGCCGATGAAAAAGTCGCAGGTGTCGAAATTTCAGGAATGCCTATAGACAAGGCTGTCGGCATGGAAGCAATAGAATTGCTGAAAAAAGCAAATGTTAAGATGTTTCACAAGGTTGGCTCTGTCCGCCATGCAAAGCACGCTGAAAAGGTTGGATATGACGGTGTATACGCAGCCGGCATCGAAGAAGGCGGGCACCCTCTCAATGATGATGTCACAACCATGATACTTACACCAAGAATTAAGGAGGAAACCTCATTTCTTGTTGTATCAACAGGAGGCATTGCAACCGGAAAAACAATGGCGGCAGCTCTTATGCTTGGTGCTGACGGCGTTATGATGGCTTCTCGTTTTATGGCTTCAAAAGATGCTTTAATTCATCAGAATATTAAAGAAGAGCTTGTCAAACGTGAAGAGCATGATACGGTTCTCATCAATAAATCAATTCATATGCAGATGAGAGCTTTGAAAAACCAGATTGTCGCAGAGATTCAGGCAGTTGAGGAAAAAGGCGGCGGCATTGAAGAGCTGTACCCGCTAATCAAAGGGGAACGTCATGCGGAAGCTTATCAAACCGGTGATGTTGACTATGCAACATTTGCTGTAGGACAGTCAATCGGTCTTATTCATGACCTGCCCACATGCAAGGAAGTTTTAACCAGAATGACAGCTGAAGCTGAAGAAGAAATTAAAAACCTTAATGGAATGATTCAATAAAAGATTAAATAAAAACAAAAAGGCGGATTTATTAAAATTTAAATCCGCCTTTTTTTATGATTAAACCTGTTAATAACAGGATCGTGTTAGCTTTTCATGCTTTCCAGATAATTCTCATTAAGAGCATTAATGTCGTCTTCAGTTATAACTCCAGGTAGTTTGTTCATGGCAGCCGCAACAGCCATATCGATCAGCTCTGATTTATACTGCTTTTGTGCCTGCAGCATCCAGGTGTCGATTCTTTTCTTTGCCGCTTTAATCATTATGCGGCTCTGCTCCTTTGAGTTTTCAATAATTTTTTCTTTTTCCTTCTCACCCTGTTCGGTTATTCTTTTCTTTAACTTCTCCAGCTTTTCATCGCCTTTTTCTATTATTAACCTGGTCTCTTCTACCTTGAGATCAGCGTCTTTCTTTGCTTTTTCCAGAGATTCAATTTCATCGGCCACCTCTTCTTTCTGTTGCTTTAGAAAGTTGACTAAAGGTTCTTTGCCGAATTTATATACCACAAAGGCGATTATTAAAAAATTAACAACCAGCATAACCTTGTCATATATCGGACGCCACTCACCTGCTTCTTCTGAAGCAACCGCTTCAAAACCAAATAGATGAACAAGGATTAATCCTGAAAAAGCAAAACCTAAAAAAGAAAAAATTGATGACCTGTATATTATATTTAATATTTTCAAGGGTTCAACCTCCGGTCCAGAATTTTTTCCATTATATTCACAGCCAGGGTTTCAGATTCTTTCTTCATATGTTTACTGGCTTCGGTAATTTGAACCTGAACCTCTTTTTCAGCCTCTTGTTTTAACATGGAAATTTCATTAGCGGCTGTTTGTATTGTTTCTACCCCCACACTAGTGCCCGATTCCTCTAACTTCTTTTTTATCTCTAAGGATTCTTTTCTTGCAAAAGATTCTCGCTCCTCAAGCTGAAATGAAACATCTTCAACCTCTTTTTCAGAAGCTGAAACAGACTGTTTTAAGCCATCCATGTAATTTTTTCTTTCATCCATTACAGCAAGTATCGGACGAATCATGACACGGTTGAGAAGAAACATAAAAATCAGAAACGAGACCATCTGGACAACAAGCGTTGCATTCAACGCAATAAGGGCGTTCTCCTGAACTTTAAAAATTATCCCATCCATCTGCGACCTTCCGGATTTTAAATATAAAAATACACTTTAAACAACAAACAAAAGCAGCAAGGCGACAACAAGCGAATAAATACCGGTTGACTCTGTAACAGCCTGACCTACCAGCATTGTTCTGGTTAACAGCCCAGCTTCACTCGGATTCTTGCCGATTGCTTCACAAGCTTTTGCAGCTACCATTCCTTCACCGATACCAGGCCCCAACGCACCGAGCCCCATAGAAATACTTGCTCCAAGACATGCTGCTGCCTTTACAATATCTGCTCCTTCAATAGCCATTTTAATTCCTCCTGAATGATATAATTAATTCAAACATGAAAAGTATAACAAATAGCAGGGTAATCCTCATAAAAAAGGACTACTACGCTAAAAAAATTACACAACAAAAATTAAACACAAAGATATAACCATTGCATATATCCCGGTTGATTCAGATACAGCCATACCAATGAGCATTACCCTCGTAATATCCGAAGCGGCTGTTAAATTTCTTGAAATTGCCTTTACTGCACTTTGCCCGGTAATTCCTATACCGAGTGCCGGACCACTGGCCCCCAGCCCCATGCAAATACCGGCTCCCAATAGAGCCATTGCCGGGGTTAGTGCCGCTGTTTCCGGTGAAGAACTGAATATAAGCATAAAGCTGATTAATAATCCATATATCGCAGGGGTCTGTGTCACGGCCTGTCCAAGCAGCATGGTGTTTGTCAATGTAGTTGCCGTTAAAGGCTGTCTTGCCATTCCAAGACAACTTTCCCTGGCAATTAACCCGCCACCGACACCTGAACCTATTGTGCTTAGCCCTGTTGATATACCCGCTCCTAATATAGCTGCCCATGTTGGCGCTAACGGCAGGCCGGTATAATCCTTAAACATAAGTATGAAAGATGTGACAAGGGCAAAAATTGCTGGCGTCTGGCATACTGCAGAACCGATAAGCATATTTGTAGCCAGCGGCCCGCTCATTTCCGGTTGTCGAGCCATACCTTCACATGCTGCGGCTGCCGGAAAGCCTGACCCTATTGCAGCACCTATTGCTCCGAAGCCCATAGATATACCGGCAGCAAGCATAACAAAAACCCATAGTAAAGAATCGGAAGGGAAAGGGCTGAACATCAAAACCATAGCGACAACCAGGGCAAATATAGCCGCGGATTCTGCTATAGCCTGACCGACAAGCATGGATTTAAAAATTTCACCTGACGCAGAAGGGTTTCTGGATACTGCATAATTTGCACTTGCAGCTGTATTACCTTCTGCAACAGCAGCACCTATAGCTCCTAATCCCATCGCTATTCCTGCGCCGGAAAAAGCGGAAACATTTACCCAAGTTTGAATATCTATAGCCATAATTTATTTAACCTGAAGTGAAATATAAACTGTAGTAAGCATGGTGAAAACAAAGGCCTGAATCGTACCGACAAAAAGACCGAAAAATGCGTTCAGAAATGGTGGAAGAACTAAACTGTACGAAAGATAAGAAACAACAAGTATAATAATCGCACCACCCATTATATTACCGAATAAACGAAAAGATATTGAAACAACATTTGCCAGTTCGCTGACAATATTCAACGGCAGCATAATGAAAAAAGGTTCCAGATAATGTTTAAGATAAGTCTTTAATCCCTTAGTTCTTATACCTGAATAATGGGCGATAAAAAAGCCCAGAAGTCCGAGGGCAAGCGGTGTGTTAATATCCTTTGTCGGTTCTTCAAGAAAAGGTATAATACCCAGCCAGTTGCAGGCCACTAGAAACAGAAACAATGCACAAATCAGAGGACCGTATTTTTTTGCAAGTTCCTTGTCAAGTGTGTCTTCAGTAAGTTGAAAAAGATTACCCACAATCAGTTCCCCAACAACCTGCAGGGGTCCCGGTATCACGCTTTTTTTTCTTGCAGCCAGCATGCCGAATATCAATAGAAAAATAATGGCTATCCAGGTCATTACAATAGCTTCAACATTGAACGTAAGATCGTAACCAAAAAAAGGAACAATCAATTGGTGTATTCTACCTAATTCTCCCATACCAAACTCTTCCTATAACTGTTTTTGTCTTTTAGACAATATCAGGTTAAATAAATGATCAGACAGTAGAACCAGCTGAACCGAAAATAGACCGGCAACTACTGCTACCAGATTAAACTGTTTTAATTTAATTGCTGCTACGATGGGTATGGCTAATAATAAAAATCGAATAAATATTGAACCCAGTGAAAGGAAAAACACATTTTTTCTGGTCTTTCCCATTTTCATGGGAAGCCCGAAACCTATAAGAACAAAGTTAATAACACTGAAAATGGTACCAAGTAAAAGTCCTTTACCAACCGGAATCAATTTACACAGATAAAAAACAAAAAATAACACTATTGCGGTAAATAATGCCCTGGAACAATATTTTTTCTGCGTTTCTTTAATTGACTCCATTTTCACTATTATTTATTTCCTCTTTTTCCGGTTCCACAACCTCCATTATAATTCGATATACAACAATTCCACCACCAACAATACCTAACAGCGTAAAAATAGTTAGAAAAATGCCTTTTGTTCCCAACCATTCGTCAATTTTTAACCCGGTAAAGAGACAAAGCATTATGCAACCTGCCATTGTAAGGCCGATCCTCATAACGATCTGAACATTACCTGTCCAGACTTGATTTTTCTTAAAATCAAAAACAAACATTATTGTTTTTTATTCCATCTAGTTACACGTAAACCCGGACATACTAAACAAAAAAAATATTATTCCACTTTTTTCCATGCAGGTCAACAACTAATATAGTCTTAAATTTTGATGATAAACAAAACCGGTAACGGTTTTTTACAAATGCATTGACAGGTATTTTATTAAATAGTGTCCATCACGAAATGAGGATTTTTGTTGTAAAGAATGATTTCTCACCGTATTATTACTGAAAAGAACGTATTACAGATATATTATTGGATTAAATCATAAAATTCAGCCTAAAACATGATTGTGAACAGATCTTTCAAAATAATAATACTTGGTTCAGGAACATGTGTTCCATCTTTAAAACGCAGCTCATGTTCGGTACTTATAGAAACCGGTAACAAGAGACTTTTGTTTGATTCCGGACCGGGTACCATGAGACGACTGCTTGAAACAGGTGTTGAAATTTTTGACATCGATTTTATTTTTTACAGCCATTTTCACCCTGATCATACAGGTGAACTGGCTTCTTTCCTTTTTTCAAGCAAATATTCCGGGGGCACAAGAAAAGGGCCGCTTAATGTAATTGGCGGTGAAGGTTTCAATGGCTTCTACAACGGGTTGAAAAATGTTTACGGTAAATGGGTTGAATTTGATGATCGAATGCTTAATATAATAGAGCTTTCATGTGAAAAAACAGAAACATTGGAGTTTGATGATTTCAAGGTTGAATCGATCCAGGTTAATCACAATGATGAAAGCCTGGCATACAGGATAACAGGTCCTGGCGGGAAATCAGCTGTATATTCAGGTGATACAGGATTTAGCAACAACCTTGCTCTCCTGTCAAAAGATACGGATATACTTATCTGTGAGTCGTCTTTACCCGATAATTCTGAAACTGCAGGGCACCTAACGCCTTCACTTGCAGGAAAGATCGCGTCACAGGCAAATGTAAAAAAGCTTGTTCTAACTCATTTTTACCCTGAATGTGATAAGGTCGATATTAAAAGTGAATGTCAAAAAACATATAACGGAGAAATTGTACTCGCTGAAGATTTAATGGAGATTTTTCCTTAATATACAAGCATGAAATCATTATGCGAATTGTTATAAAAAAGAAGTAGAGCCGGAATTGAAAAAATGCGATATTATCCAGTAAACCTTGATATTAAAAGCAAAGAATGTCTTGTAGTTGGTGGTGGTTCAGTAAGCTCACGGAAGGTGGCCACCCTGCTTAAATGCGGTACTAAAATCACCGTTGTGAGCCCTGAATTTTCCGAAAGCCTTCAAAAATTAAGTGATAACGGAACAATAACAATTAAAGAAAGGGCCTACAGATCTTCGGACCTTGAAGGAATGTTTCTGGTTATCGGAGCAACAGATAATGAACAGCTGAACAGAAAAATCAGTTCTGATGCCGAAAAGCAAAATGTATTATGCAATATTGCAGATGTTCCGGATGAATCAAATTTTGTTCTTCCCGCAATTGTCAACAGGGGGGATCTTGTTATCGCAATATCCACATCAGGGAAAAGTCCTGCTTTTGCAAAAAAACTTAGAAAAGACCTTGAAAAGGAATTCGGGGAGGAGTATGAAGCGTTTCTTGATCTTATGGGGGCCATCAGGAAAAGACTTTTAAGTGAAAAACATGAACCCGAAGCACACAAGGATCTTTTTGAAAGCCTTATTTCCGGCGGACTGCTTGATATGATAAAAGAAAATGAATCGGGCAGAATAGATTCACTGTTACTTGACGTTCTTGGTGAAGGTTATACATTTAAGGAGTTAAAAAAGTAATGGCGTCGTTTATAATGATTTTTACTTAGCCATAAGTTATATTTTTTACGGAATTATTAATTTTATTATCCGGGATAGTGTCTATGGAGCTTTTGATATTCTTTGTCATATGTTTTTATATTCTTAGCAGTGCCGGTTATTATGTCTACTTTTTTAATCAGGAAGAGTATCTCTATAAGACCGGTTATTATCTGCTCCTGACAGGGTTCGTATTTCATACTATTTTAATATGCTGGGGATATATCAAATTTGGTCATATACCTGCCCGTAATCTTTATGAAACCCTTTCTCTTGCAGGCTGGTCAATCGCCGGTGTTTTTCTTGTCCTCAGATACAAATTTAACCTTAAAATACTTGGAGTTTTTGCAGCTCCTTTTGCTGCTGTCGTTGTTTTAACAGCAGCCATTGTTTTCCCTGATGTCCCTCCGGAAGCACAACCATTATTTAAAAGCCTGTGGCTATCTCTTCATTTGATTACAATCTTTTTAGGAGAAGCAGCACTCGCACTGGCCTGCGGAACCGGAATCATGTATTTGATACAGGAAAATGCAATTAAGACAAAAAAGCACGGAATGCTGTACAAGCGCCTGCCGTCACTTGATCTTCTGGACAACACCGGATATTTTTGTATAGTTGCAGGTTTTTCCATGCTTACAATCGGGTTGATTACAGGATTGATATACGCAAAACATGTCTGGGGCAGATTCTGGAGTTGGGACCCCAAAGAGATATGGTCAATGATATCATGGCTTGTATATGCCGCACTTATTCACGAACGTGTTGTAGTGGGATGGCGGGGACGCCGTGCAGCAATAATGGCCATAATAGGTTTTTTGTTTCTTTTATTTACATTTTTCGGAATAAACTTTTTTCTTGAGGGGCATCACGGTGAATTTACCCGTGTATAACACTATTGTCCATATTACGTTAGAAACGATTATAAAATGTCATATATAATATTAATTGGTTTAAGTCATAAATCAGCTCCTGTTGAAATAAGGGAACGTCTTTCATTTTCTTCTGATGAAGCACTAGTGGCTATAGAAACCCTTCAAAAAGAGAATGTAATAAACGAAGTTGTCCTGCTTTCCACATGCAACCGTGTGGAAATATTAATTACAACGGAAAACAGGAAAGAAGCTGTTGATATTGTAAAAAATTATATAGGCCGTGTTAAAAATATACCCAACGGCGGCTTTGAAGACCAATTATATATTCATTACGGTGATGATGCAGTAAGGCATATCTTCAGGGTAGCCGCCAGTTTGGATTCCATGGTGGTTGGTGAGCCCCAGATCCTTGGCCAGCTAAAAGAAGCCTATCAAAATTCAACTACCAAAAAAACATCCGGTGTTGTCCTGAACCGGCTTCTGCATAGAACCTTCTTTGTGGCAAAACGAGTACGAAGTGAAACCGGCATAGGGGACAGTGCTGTATCAATAAGCTATGCTGCAGTAGAACTGGCCCGAAAAATCTTCGGAAGTCTTGAAAAAAAAGTAGTACTCCTTATCGGTGCAGGTGAAATGGCGGAATTAGCAGTAGAACACCTGAAAAGAAACAAAGTCGGTGATATACTTGTTGCAAACAGAACTTTTGAACGGGGTGTTGATCTTGCGGAAATGTTCAAAGGCAAGGCCATCAAAATGGAAGAAATCCCTGATACTTTAAATCATGTGGATATAATCATCAGCTCTACAGGTGCTCAAGGCTTTGTTTTAACTCGGGATCAAATAAAATCAATTATGCGAAGCAGACGTAACCGCCCCCTGTTCTTCATTGACATTGCCGTACCCCGTGACATAGATCCTGAAATTAACAGGCTTAACAACTCGTATGTCTATGACATTGATGATCTTAAAGGAGTAATTAACGAAAACATCGAGGAAAGAAAAAAGGAAGCCGTAAAAGGAGAGAGGATTATTGATGAAGCTGTGATCCGCTTTCGCCAATGGTATGAAAATCTGGATATTGTGCCAACTATTGTCGGACTGAGGGATAAACTTGATAACATTGCCAGGTCTGAAGTTGAAAAAACCGTTCAGTCTCTCAAACATCTTTCCGAAGAAGACGCTCAAGCCCTGCACAGAATGACCGATGCCATAGTAAATAAGGTGCTGCATTATCCAACTCAATATTTAAAAAACAGCAATCACCATGGAAACCGATCAGTACATATTGATATAGCCAGAAGACTTTTCAAACTCGATGATTAGCTATATTGTCAGCCCTGAATCAACAACTAACGGCTTGTTATTATGAAATATTTACTTACCTTATGCCTGTTAGCACTCTCAATAACATTTACAGGTTGTGCTGAACAAAAAGCGGGTGAAATTTATGAAATTGCACAATTTGAGGAGCTGCAGGGCAATATGCCGCATGCAAACCAGCTTTATAAAGAAATTATTCTGAAGTATCCGGAAACAGAGGTTGCTTCAAAAGCAAAAAAAAGACTTGCCAAACTATTGAAAAAGCAACTCAAAACACACGAAGGAGGACCTATGAAAACCGATATTTCAAAAATTGATTTTTCTTCATTTGACAACCCGGGTCTTCTATCATTTTTATTTCATCCCCGAAAAGAAAGTCCGGGTTCGCTGCCGCTGGAAAACGCCGAAGATATTTTGATACCGGTAGGCGACAATGCGGTTATAGGTGCAAAACTTCACCATGGGGACAAAAAAGCACCGACGATTCTTTTCTTTCACGGAAACGGTGAAATAGTATCCGATTACGATGACCTGGGGCCATTATATACTGAAATGAATATTAATTTTCTACCGGTGGATTACAGGGGCTACGGCAGGTCAACAGGGACTCCCACAGTAACTTCAATGATCCGGGACTGTCATTTAATTTTTGACTATATAAAAAAATGGCTTGAATCAAATTCGTATACCGGTCCTATTATTATAATGGGAAGATCACTTGGAAGTGCTTCGGCCTTAGAGCTTGCTTCTGCATATCCTGATGAGTTCAGCGCACTTGTTATAGAAAGCGGTTTTGCATATGCCGTTCCTCTTCTACGGCTGCTTGGAGTAAATATAGACGCAATGAGTATAAAAGAGGAAAACGGCTTCCGCAATATAGAAAAAGTAAAAAATTATACCGGACCGACACTTGTTATTCATGCCGAATATGACCATATTATTCCCTATAGTGACGGACAGGCACTTTTTGATGCATCCCCGTCCTCCTCAAAAAAACTCCTGAAAATACCAGAGGCAAATCACAATACAATCTTTGCCATAGGTTTGAAAGAATACATGAAGTCTGTAAAAGAGATTGTTGAAAAAGCATCCAAATAATTAATATTTATGTGATTTAATACAGGTGTTTACATGAATAAAAAATCGGTTCTTCTTGTAGGTGCAACAGGGTTAGTCGGAAATGAATGTCTTTTACAATTATCTGAAAATGACCATTACGATAAGGTGGTTGTTTTAACCAGAAGACCTCTACCTGAGAGTTTAATACTTCCGAAGGTTGAAAACCATGTAATAGATTTTGATGATCCTGAAAGTTACAAAGACCTTGTATCTGCTAATCATGTTATATGTACACTGGGCACAACTATAAAAAAAGCAGGCTCAAATGAAAATTTTTACAGGGTCGACTACACATATCCTTATGAAGTTGCCTTAGCCGCATTGGAAAAAGGAGCAGAACATTTTCTGATAATAACGGCAATAGGATCTGATGCAAAATCAAAATTTTTCTATAACAGGGTAAAAGGTGAAATTGAAAACAGCCTGATGAAAATGGAATACTCAAGTGTTTCCATTTTCAGGCCTTCTCTTTTACTCGGAAAAAGGAATGAGTTTCGTTTTGGAGAATGGCTCTTAAATATAACAATGGGCCCGTTATCATTTTTAATACCGCCAAAATACAGACCTGTAAACGGCCACCACCTTGCAGATGTAATTGTTAATACAGGAGTCAAAAACCGCCCAGGAATAAGAATATTGGAATCAGCCGATATTATAAAGTTCGATGCTTCGTAAATTCCGCTTCATAGGGGTTGTTTTATGAACATTGAATATTTCTATTTTGCCTGATTATTTTTATTTTCCAACTTCTACACTAAACCCCTTTTTGCTAATCCTGTCGCTGAAGAAGTAGGCAGAGATAGCCATATTCATTTCCATAGCTCCTGTTTATTTTAATCTCTTTTATCATATCCTCAAAGGCCTGTTTCATACCATTTTCTTCAATGGCAAGGTTAACGCAAACCTCCATGTCATCATAAAAAGCTTTCCAGTCCTGTCGAGGCAGGATAAACCACGAAAGGATGTCGTACCCAAGTTTTCGGGCCTGCTCTTTTCTATCCTTAACATGAGTCATAGGGGGGTATTCTATTTCCCAGTAGTCAACACAAGGAGTTGACGGTTGATCTGTCAGCCACACGGCGTCACTTACAAACATAAAGCACTTTCCATTGATCAACGGTCTCCATTCTTTCAGAGCTTTTTCAAACCCCATGAAATAAGCACTGCCCTCTGCCCAGATCAGGTCAAAACTAGGCCGGGGAAAATCGAGGTCAAACATGCTCATATTCATTGGAAAGATTTGCTTTTCATACCCAAAAAGCGCTACCTGCTTTTTCAGATGGTCAAGAAACGGCTGGTGGTTGTCCACTGCCGTGATAAGAGCCTCACTGTTTTCCGCCAGTACCAGACTTGAGGACCCTTTGCCGCATCCTACCTCCAATATGGTTTTAATTTCCTTCCTGGAGGGAATTTTCTCAAAAGCCTTCAGGGTGGTATTCCTGCTTCCCGGCCCCTGCCTTTTCATTTGTTCAAATACCTTAAAAAAATTTTCCATGTACTCTCCATTGTAAGATATGGAAATCACAAGTTATTGAAATTTATTAATCCACCTGCCAGAAATGTGCCTGCAATTGCAAGACTTTCCATATCGAGAAAATTTTGTGCTGATTGTTTAAACAAA
Organism: Desulfobacterales bacterium; assembly: GCA_018693105.1. Taxonomy (GTDB): domain Bacteria; phylum Desulfobacterota; class Desulfobacteria; order Desulfobacterales; family SURF-7; genus JABHLN01. Next base: position 26,475 of record JABHLN010000032.1, read on the forward strand.
ACTGAACATTGAGCTGGAAAATCGTCGTCTTTAAAGTTAAAGCGGAGTAAAACCGGAATCCTTGGTAATGCTTTAAAACTCATTGATAAATCATGTGATGAGTTATCGTAAAAAGGAATACCGCCCAGGTTTTTGCAGGCTTCTTCAAGTGCTTTTTGGTTATCTTGAAAAGAGTTTTGAATAGTTTTATTTGTGTTGTTGACAAAAGATACAGTTAAAGGGCCTGCATCTTTAAACTCTCTAAATGTTACCCATTTTTCATCGTTTGATATTTTTTCTGATATATTTTCTGACATTTCTTCAGGACACATAAGAATGTACTTGGATAAAGCAACACAGATAGAAAAGTTTGCTTTCCTTCCTCTTGAATCTGTTATTCCAGAGCCTGAAACATTATAAGATTCTCCATAAAAAGGAATTATAAGATTTTCACCTGAAATATCGGCACCTAATATTTCAGCTTTTGTAGAAAGCTCAATTTCGGAAAGCTGTTTAAGATAATCTTCATATGTTTTTTCAAACACTTCAGCTTTTTTATTCATCAAAGATATTCATTCCTTAACATTTTCTATGGGTTATCTACATTCTGGTCTGACCGAGTTAATAGACTGATATAACTCTTAAAAAGGCTCAATTTAGTGAAAAATGAAGAATTTTGGTTATTTAACCTTGATGACTCGTAAAAAGTATAACCGATGGTTAAGTAGAAATCTTCATATACAAGGCATACATGTAGTATGTCGAACTTCTGATCAACCGCTATAACGCAGTAGGTGGAGACTTTTTACGACGCCATCAACCTTCCTGGGGGATTTCAATACCTTTCTCTTTCAGAAATTTTCCAAAAGCTACATCGACTTCTTTGATATGCCCGACAAGCCAGTTTACCAATAGTGATTCAATTGAACTGGCAAGGATTTGTGTTGCACCTTCTTCTTTAAGGTCTTCTTCCAGATTGTCTAAGGTTGTTATAAATTCTTCGTGTCTTTTCTTATGGTCTTCTATTGCCGGATAGCCGTTTTCAGCCATATGTTTCTCTTCAGCGGTGAAATGAAATTTTGTATAATCAATCAAAAAATCGAGGGTGGCCGCTGTTTTTGCCGGACCTTGCTGTAATTCCAGGGCTTTATTGAGATCATTAAGATTTTTTATCAGCAACTTGTGCTGTTCGTCAATCAGCTCGATTCCAACAGATAAATCACTTGTCCATTTTATTTCTTTCATTGCTTTTCTTTCTCCTTAAAATATTGTTTTTCATATTACCCGCTTAAACAACCGATTAAAGACTATCTGATTTGCAAAGCTATTGTTACTGCATATATGTTCTCAATATACTTGGTATCAAATTTTTGAAAGGTTAACAATATTACTTTTATCTTCCGTCTATAGAAGTGAATTGGGGATTCTTAATTCTTGACAGACGTACTCTTTAAGTAAAGAATGAAGAGTTGCCCCCTTTGGTTACTTATTTGTTTTGAAAACTATTGCATAGATGAGGATATGAAAAATGGAGCAAAAATGTATTGTTTGTAATGCTGAGGTTACAAAACAAGATAAAGTATGTGGTAGATGTGGATCCCCTATTGAAAGAAATGAAGGATTGAAAAACTTTGTAGGGAATATTGTAATTATAATTTTCTTTGCAATTATGATAGGTGGCATTGGTTGGCTGGTTAAGTACCTGATGTTCTAAACTGAGACCTTTGCATAACGCCCCTTTTTGCCCAATTTCTGCGTCAGGCTCAAATCAGGCTATAAAAAACATAATATTTTTATTTTCAAATAATTATCCTGATCAGTCCTTAAAGCTCTATTCATGCACACTCTTTTGCATTTTGATGTATAAATTTTCTACTTTCGTCCTTGCCCAGGGCGTTTTTCGCAGGAATTTAAGACTGGACTTAACGGAAGGATCGTTGTTGAAACACCGAATATTGATGAGTTTACCCAACTTATCCCATCCATAAAATTCAACCAGATAATTCACGATCTGCTCCAAGGTAATGCCGTGAAGTTGATTAATAGCCTGTTTCTCACTCATCATCTTTCCTTAGAGCTTTTCTCGAAGCTCTATCCACAAGTGTAAAAAACCTGTCAATATCATCTTTTTGATTCGATGACTTATGTCCCTTCACTTTAATAAATTCACAATCCAACTGATCCGTAATTCTATAAAACTCTTTATACAACTCATGATTTTTCAGGCGTTTATTTTTCTTTGAATAATAATCATTTTGCTCAAGTCGATCACGCCTTCCATTTAAACCCATAATGTTTTGAGAATCAGTATACACAATCACTTTACTTCCTGTTGTTTTAATATCGGTTAGTGCCCATAATAAAGCCTGCAATTCCAGTTTCGTTGAAGACGTTTGATCAAATCGCCTCACCTTAACCCGGTTCTTCAGCGAATCCAATGAAAGTTCATGTTCGGACACAATGAGATAAGCCCCATATCCAACCTTAGACTGAGTATTCACACTTCCATCTGTAAATAACATAAATTCATCCATAACGTCCATTTTCGTATCAAAAAAGAGACTATTGCCTCAAAATCAGGCTACAAGAAACATAATATTTTTGTTTTTAAATAATTATTCTGGTCCTGCCCTATAGTTTTTTGCCCGTTCAATTCTCTCAGCTGTCAAGGGATGTGATGAAAGAAAAGACATATTTTGATTTGCTCCAATATCATTATCAAGCCGTTTCATAATAGACGCAAAGACTTCAGTTGATATTTTGTTACGTTCAAGAAGATCAAAGGCAAAGTCATCTGCTTCCGTCTCAAAATCACGAGAATATTTCATTTGCGCAATTATTGCAGGCAGTCCAGCCACTGCAGTGCTTACTGATGAGGCATCGGCTGTAATCGTTGCTGCAAGTAGCGCTATAACTGAAGTTTGCAGTATCTGCCGCATGCTATGGCGCTGCTCAACATGACCGGCCTCGTGAGCAAGAATCGATAGGATTTCTTCTGCGGATTCAGCCTTTTCCACCATTTGATCAGTAATAATGATGGTTCCTCCCGGGAGTGCAAAAGCATTGGGTCCGATATATTTGCTGTTTCTAAACTTAAGTCTGATATGTGGTGACATCGCCAAGCTATCATGAAGCTGGTCAAATCTTTCGGTTAATGATTCTTGATGTGCCTGATCTACCTGCGTAGACTCGAACCAATTATTTTCATCCATCCATTTAAGAGTTCGCTCACCAAGAGATATCTCTGTTTCAATTGGTATGCGGGGTACTATCTTTTCTGCAAGAGCTGGCAGTCCATAAAAGTATCCTGAGAATAGTGCACAGAATATGATTACCACACTGACCACTGCAACAGCATATCGTTCTTCAAGCCAGGCAACAGGACCTTCTGATTTAATATCCTGGGTAAGCTGATCAAGAAAGGGTTCATCACCACATTGAAACTGTCCACCACCGGGAAGGGTAATAAAGCGATCAGCACGGCCCACCCTCGGAGAGACGTTCAATGTGTTCATGGGACTGGTGATGGATAAATCATCACCAGAGAGGGCAACCTCTCCATACTTAAAACTAAGAAGTGCAGGATGGGTGAGAGGAGTCTCTCCATCATAATAGCTTCCCTCTATTGTGGTGCTCGTTAAATTCATATCGATAAATCCATGTCAAAGATTTCACTCAATTCGGCTCCAGCTGCCTGAACGTTATCAGTTTTACTACCCTGGAATTCAGTAAGTTCGGCATGAGACTGTACCTGCATGTGATCCGCTCTGTACCTCAATATCCTAATAACGGCCCACGGAGTGAGCATACCGGCCGAAGCAACAATCCCGAGAGCATTGGTCAGATAAAGTTTGGCCAGATCAAAGCTTTTCAACGTACTCTGAAAACTAACCTGTCCGAGCCTTATTTTGTTCCACACAGCATTGGTAATATTTGCTTGAATGTATGCAAAGACAAGGATATATCCGGCATATACAGGGAGCATAAAAGCATAAACAATATATTGTGTGTTTAATTGTGTGTTTTTGAATAACGACGCACCAATGCCTATTGTTATAGCTGAAACCACGCCAAAGGCAAAGAGTATCAAGCCCGACATGAAATATATTTTCCAGAATTCCCCCCCGGTTGCTCCAAAGTGACCGGGTTGTCCTCCATAGTTAGTATTGGTGGTGATAAAATATTTGATATTCCTTAACCACCAGGGGAAGAGAAGCCCGAACAATCCGACCGAAATACCGGCTGCCCATAAGGCTCCCTGCCATTTGAAAATAGTTCCGATAACCAGCACCGGAACGAGCCCCCATGCAGATAGCACTTTGAGCGCTCCAACATATGTCCCATCAAAACGGAAGGTCATATTACGGTACGCCGAGTAGCGGGCATTAAAAGCAGCAGACTGGACAAGAACCCATGGTGCGAGAACGACGCCGGCACCTAACACATAGGGGAAAAAGGAGATAAAGACATGGTTTGAAAAATAGTACAGAAGAAATATGACAGCAGCGATAATCCTGCCCTTCAAAATTGGAATTGGCTGACCAAGGTACTGGAATGGAGTTCCGTCAAGGGAAAGATGGGAATAGATATACCGTTTTTTTCGGACTTTTGCCCAGGCAGAAAAAATACCGAATGACAGAAGGGTAAGGCATAAGTTTACAATCCAGATCCTGAAGTATTCCCTGGCAGAACCGTTGAACTCCAATTTCAGCTCCTGCGGTTTTTTTCGAAGCACCTCTTCTTCTTTTTTAGAATTAATATGGGTTATAAATTCGGAAGCATATTGAGCTTCATCTGAATTTGGGTTTTCTTTAATTATTCTTTGAAATAAAGCCCTGGCCTTCTGAACATCATTATCATCCTCATAAGCAGATCTTGCTGAACTAGACAGAGAAGCTAATTCCTCCGTTCTCAATTTAATTTCATTTTTAATTGCTTGAAAATTTCCTGGAAACTTTTCTCTGTCGACAGCTTGATACAAATATTCGAGTTCTTTTAATGAGTATACGCTATAGCCTGGCATTTTGATCATTTGCTATTCCTGGAATTAAAGACTGTAAAAACCAAAGGAGGTTCGTTCTTCATTATTGACAGACATATTCTTTAAGTGAAGTCGGAAGAACATACCATTTTGGCTTCTATTTGTTTTACTTTTTTTACGGTTAACTTTTAATAGTCTGAACATCTTTGCTTATAGCGTATATTGTTCAGCATGGTTTAATTTTAAGTTTTAAGTTGAATCTAAATATGTGAGTCTTTGGTGTGTATTGTTTAATCTTATAATATTAAAAATATCGGCGTGTCAAGAGTTACACCGATTAGGCAGGCCTATTGTTCTTTTAGCTTATGTATTCAGGGACATGGCCCATTGGGACTATTCTTATAATAATCATTTAATTTCTGTTCGACCAGTAATTTCTCTTCTTCAGTCAGTTCGATATACTTCCTATCGAAATCCCATCCATAACCCCATCTGTACCAAGTATAAAAATATGGACTTCCACCAAACCTGACTCCTGCATACATCATTTCGGATAGTTTCTTGTTCCCGGTCTTTTTGGATATGCAATCTCTTAATTCTATATCTGCGAACATCCGTTCTTCTTCAGTCCCACCCTGCCAATAAGCAACATCATGCTCAAAACAACATTCACACCAATCTTCGTTTGAGATCAATGAACGATCCGGAAACAGTGAACAGCCATCACTATCAAAGTCCTTCAATTCCTCTCCGGAAGTACAACCGATAACCAGGATGAAAAAAACTAAGAGGAACCAGATTGTTTTTTTATTCTTAATAAATTGCGTCACTATGTTTATTCCAAGTCTCAATATTTCAGCCAACCTCATTTTCAGCTGCTTTCCAAAAGCCTTGCCCATAACATAATGAAGGAGGCCATTCTTGACAGTCGTATTCTTTCAGTGAGTCTATGGTGTGTATTGTTTGGATTTATAGTATTCAGAATATCGTCTGTCAAGTTTTACAGGGACCATTCGGGGATGTTATTTTAAAGGCTTTCCCAACGTAGTCGGCTTTACTTAAATGTCTGTGTGAGTCCGTGTGGGTCTGTGGCTATTAATCCTTATTCAAATAGTTAATTACTTTTTGCAGCACCGGTTTAAATTTGGCAGGGGAGGTTTTGTGTATCTGAAGATTGCTGCAGTTATTAAACTTCAGGAACGGTGCAAGTTCTTTTTGCAGGGCAAGGAAAAAAGCGTCAGTTTTTAAGAGCAATGGTTCCATTGCAAGATGATGAATATGCAGCAGTGATTTTTTTCTCTCTGCTTTGCAGTCCATTCGTGCAACCAGTTTCCCGTCCCATAAAACAGGTAAAGAGAAATAGCCGTATCGACGTTTTGCCTCAGGGAGATAGCATTCAATAACATAGTCAAAACCAAACAGCGCCTTAATGCGCTTGCGCTGGATGAGGAGATTATCAAATGGCGAAAGTATTTTAAGTTTGCTTCGGGCAAGCGGTTTACTCAGCAGCTCCAGTGAAGCTGGTAGCGCATAATAGCTATTTCCGTCGACGTCGATATTGACCTGCAACAATTCTACATTCGAAACCATTTCCTTTAAGGTGGCAGAAACAAGCGGTTTGGTGTTTTTCAATAAATAGGCTATTTCGGCAGACTGTCCCAATCCGTTTGCCTTGAGATATCGTGTAATCAGAAAACGGGCATATTCTTCCGGATTGGGCATTGAGGTGTCTGCGTCTTCAGGTAATACCCGTTCAGTAAGATCATAAACCTTGTGGAAATTAACCCGGTAAGGAACCATAAGCTCTCCCTGCATAAACAGATGCTCCAGGGCGCGTTTGGCGGGTTTGCTCCCCCATTCACCACTCTTTTTACCGACATGCTCAAAGTCTTTTGCCATCAAAGGGCCTTCGGTGGCAATACGCTTGAGCACCGATTTCATAAGCTGCTCATCCCGTTCATACCAGTGATTCTGATCACCGTTTGCTATTGCCTGTTTGCGAAATAAGCTGTATCGGTAGTCACGCATGGGCAGGTATGAGGCGGCATGAGACCAGTATTCAAAAACCTTTTTATCGGTAATCAATTGATCGATGTGGGAGGTTTTGTAGCGAGGGTTGCGATTCCACAGGGTATGATGATGGGCGCGCTGAATGGCCGATATAGTATCGATCTGAATGTAGCCAATGTGTTCAATAGTTGACAGCGTGGCTGCAATTGCACTACCGCTTTGCTTTGCCGGTGGCAGCCTCTGTGACAGCAGCACCAGTTTTCTAGCCTGTTGAATGGAGAGTGATTCTGTCATTTTGTTATTGAATCAGTCATTTCCAGAAGTTCAATTACATTGCCTTCCGGATCCCTTCCATAGATGGCCCTAATACCGGACATCGATTCCGGCAGAGAGCCGTGGAAAGTCATGCCGGCTGCCTTGAGCCGGTCATATTCGGCTTCAATACCTTCCACTTCAAGGCAGATATGGGTGTAGCCGTGGTCGCAGACTCTTTGCCCGGAATCAATAGGCTTTGGTACGGGCGAATGATATTCAAATAGTTCGATGATGGCATCGCCCTTACTTAACATGACCACTTTTGCAGCAGAATTATTTAGCCCGATAACCTTATCATAAACATCCGAGCCGGATTCCCACCCCCCCTCCATGACCACGTCAAAACCGAGAACATCAGAGTAAAACCGGCAAAGCCGCTTCAAATTACCTGTTGAAATCGCCGTATGATGAACACCTTTTATCATTGTTTTTTCCTTTCTGTAATTTTAAAATATTGGCTTTTCATCAGGCTGTATACCTAACTATGAGACCTTTGCATAATGTTCATTTTTGTTCTAGTTCAAGAAAGGCGAAAATTTTAACCGGAGGAATACATTGGGTATTTCGAGGATTAAAATTTAAGCCTGACGCAGAAATTGGGCAAAAAGGGACGTTATGCAAAGGTCTCACTTTGCTATCCTTCATCGTTTCGTGTACAAGCCATAAGATCCTCAACAGAGTCATGTTTTATGACCAATCTGTTTCTACCAACCATGTTTTCATCAACCTGGATTACATCAGATGGTGAAGTAAAGACCGGTGGGAGCGGATCCCTTCTCATAAGGAGTTCCAGCGCCTTGTTAGAATCGTAGGGGACAAGATTCCTTTTTTCTTTACGAGGTTTAAATAGTACACTTGGGCGTGTTATTTCACTACCGGGCAAGTCTTCCAGGTCCCGTCTATCACCATATATTTCTATGAGCTGATCCATCGGTCCGAAATCTAATGCCCTTAAAGGACAGGCCAGTACACACACCGGCATTTCCTTTCTTTCCAACCGGCCAATACACATATCGCATTTTTGAGCTTCGTCTCCAGTTTCATCATTACCAAAAACAGGGGCACCGTAGGGGCACGCTTCGTAACACAAACGGCACCCATCACACTTATCATGATCAACAACCACTGCGCCGTATTTTTGTTCTTTGCGCATGGCGCCTGTAGGACAAATTTCTACGCATTCTGGAACATCACAGTGATAACATGGAATCCACTGCACATGGATCCCGACATTTGGAAATGAGCCTTTCTCATATTGATATACCCTAAGATATTTAATCGGCCCTGAAGACAGCTGGTGATAGCTTTTACAAGCCACCGTACAGGTATGACACCCGGTGCAGCGACTTTGGTCAAAGAAAAATCCGTATTGTGTCATTTATCCTTCCTCCCGTTTTTCGATCTGAACCAACCCTTTACAAGGGAACGAACCTACTATTGTATGAGGCAAATCAGCATCATGTATCAATAGGTTGGGAGCCCCTCTACTATCAATCCCGTCAGGCATCAGGTCGGTTTTTTCCTCTCCGGGGACATACCAACCACCATGGTAGATGGCGACTGTCCCGGGTACTATTCTCGACGTAACATATGCGGGCACCGCCATCTCTCCGACGTCGTTGTAAACCCTTACGTAATCGTTATCCTTTATACCGCGACTTTTGGCATCCGATACGCTCATCCAGACCGCATGACGGTAACAGTCATCCTTCAATAAGGGATTGTTGTCCAGCCATGAGTGTATCCTGTAGTACGAATGGGGAGATGACATTAGAAGAGGATACTTTTTCACGTCCTCACTGTAAAACGTATCCCTGCCCCCCTTTGTCATCTCAGCCATGGGGGGAAGATTTCCGCCGCCGTAACACTTGCCGCTTCCGGGAGGGACTTCATGTTTTTCAAGGTATTCAGCCCCCTTTGAAATTGTTTCTGAATAAAATTCAATTTTCCCCGAGTCTGTCCCTTCGAAGGGATTCTCACCGCCTTCCACACGGTATTTAAATGGATAATATGGTTCTCCCTCCATGGGGAACCGGAAGACCGGCTTTTTCTGAAATTCCTCCCAATCAGGAGGATTTAGTGCAGCTATTGCATCCTTAGAAGCCCATTTTTCATAAGCCTCTTTGTATAAATCCTCAATTGTTTCTTCCCAGTCCTCTTCAGCAACATGGGCCATTCGAGGATTAAACTTTTCAGCCAGGCCCAGGCGTTTGGCAATCTGGGTCCAGATCCAGTCATTTGGTTTCACCTCGCCCGGCGGGTCCACACATTTCTGGCGGTATACAAAGTGGCTTCCAAGATTAATTGTTGTTGTGAAG
>JABHLN010000033.1:0-26120 GCA_018693105.1 Desulfobacterales bacterium
AATGTCTGCCTGAAGTGCCAGTCTATTCCTGTCCCTGCAGCAAACCTGCATAATGGTATCAAGACCTTTTGACTGTAATATCATTGAGGCTCCAAGGGAACTCATTCGCATAACAGCATTGCTCATTTCAGGTACAACAAAAGCATCAACAACACCTTTCACTTTTGCTGCATTGGTAGTCATTTCTGATACGTCAACACCTTTCGGAGGTTCAATTTCTGCAAGGATTGCAAATTCATTTGAATCCAGTTTTGATTTTAAACTCATATTTTCTCCTTTAAAAACAAGGTTTATTTACTATTGTCTCAAAGTAATTTATGTAGCCGTTCATAGTAAATACTGTTAACTATGTATATCCGTATCAGAAAGACTGTATTTTTTAATTGCGTCTTAAAAATCTCTATCTACTGTGTTATAGTTTTTCAGGTGTTTGACATACTACATGTATACCTTAAAGTCTGTTGAACCAGTATGCATTTTATATCCCCACCGTGGTGAGGCTACCTGACAACCGATTATGTTCATTATAGTTCAGGAATTTCATGTTACCATATGCCGCTGCAGCAGTTTTTCTATTTCTGAAATTTTTATGGCGCCCTTTGGAATAAAATCATCAGCCCCTGCCTGTTCTGCTGCCTCCCTGTATTCAGGCAGATCATAATCTGTTAAAATTATTATTTTTATTTCCGGATAATTTGATTTTATTTCCGCTGTCAACTCAATACCGCTCTCATCCGGCATACGGATATCCATAAAAATAAGTTCAGGACGCAGCAATTTCACCTTTTCATGGGCTTCTTTTGCATTTACCGCTTCATCAATTATCATAGAGGGAAAACGCTCACTGAGAGCCTTCTTAAAGGTTTCCCTGAATACAGCGATATCATCAACTATTAATGTCCTGTACACTCTGGTTTCCTGTATTTGTTCAATTAATTTGAATTATTAATCAATAAACCGGAAATGGCACAGTGTCGTATTCCTGCCATATTCATTGATTGGTGCTTCCTTAAAAAGTATAATCAATTGGTAAGTATAAATCTTCATAGTATTATAAATATTCATAATAAGAACTCAGTGTCGTAGCTATAATGATAATGAATTCTACAGACTTGTGTCATTAAATTAAATACTGTATAGAATGTATTTTATAAGCGTAGACACTGTATTTTTTGTTACATTATATCCTATTTGTATCATAATCTAATAAAGCGGAGATTTTCCGTGAAGAAACCTTACCGCATAGTAATTGCCGAAGATCACAGAATTCTTAGAGAAGGGCTGAAATCAATTTTATCTTCAAATGAAGATATTGAAGTTGTCGGCGAAGCTGATGACGGCCTTGAAGCTATAAAATGTACAGAAAAATTAAAACCGGATCTTGTACTTCTTGATATTTCAATGCCGAACATGAATGGACTGGACGCAATAATTGAGATTAAAAGCAGGTGTCCGGATACAAAGGTAATGGTATTAACTATGCATAAGGCTGATGAATACATTTTTCAGTCATTAAAGTCCGGAGCTAACGGATACCTTTTGAAAGACGCTACACGTGAAGAATTAATACTTGCCGTAAAGAACGTTCTCCAGGGAATGACTTATATATCGCCAGGCGTATCAGAAAAACTTGTCTCCGGATATCTGGAAGGCAGAAAGCCGTTAATTCCCGAACCAGCCTGGAACAGCCTTACCCATCGTGAGCGTCAGATTCTGAAGCTTATCGCGGAAGGAAACAAAAACAGGGAAATAGGTGATTATCTTTGCATCAGTGTAAAAACAGTTGAAAAACACCGTTCAAATCTCATGAAGAAACTGGATCTTCATAACGCTGCAGAATTAACTGCTTTTGCAGCAGAAAAGGGATTACTTGCCGATTAAACTGCAAACCTGTTTTTTTATATAAAAGCAGCAGCATTTGAAAAGTTCGTTTACAATCATTGATGGCGTCGTAAAAAGTCTCCATCTACTGCGTTATAGCTTTTGGCCAGACGTTCGACATACTACATGTATGCCTTCGCGCCTGGCCAAAAGCTATGTCTTGTATATGAAGATTTCTACTTAGCCATCGGTAATACTTTTTGCGAGTTCATCAAGTTTAGTATTAACCAAAATCAGCTTTGGAGTAAAAAATGGAATTTAAATTTAGTAAACAGGAAGAAAAATTCAGAACCGAGGTTGAAAATTTTCTAAAAGAAGAGTTGCCGACCGACTGGCCCGACAAATCAATGCATTGGCCTGGTGGGTACGGGTCTATAGAAATTGAAAATAAAGAGAATCAAAGAATTTTTCTGGAATATAGAAAAAAACTCGCGAAGAAAGGCTGGCTTACTATCTCATGGCCAAAGGGATATGGCGGTGAAGAACATTCCTATATGGAGCAGGCTATTTTTGATGAAGTAACCAGCTATTACAGGGCCACTGCTTCAGGTATTTCAACCGGAATTGCCGGTCCTACCATTCTCAGATTCGGGACTGAAGAAAATAAAAAAGACTGGATACCCGGAATAGCTAATGCGGAAATAGACTTGTGGCTTGGTTATAGTGAACCAAATGCAGGATCAGACCTTGCAAGCATTCAGACTACAGCACTTAAAGACGGAGATGACTATATTATTAACGGTCAGAAAATCTGGAGCACACTTGCACATGAATCAGACTATGCCTGGCTGATAGCCAGAACAGATCCTGATGGTCACAGGCATAAAAGCGTCAGCCTTTTTATCGTTGATAATAATACTCCCGGTGTTACTATACGCCCCCTTATAAATATTGTCGGAGTACATTCATTTAACGAAGTGTTTTTTGACAATGTTCGCGTTCCTAAAAAAAATATAATAGGTCAGGAAAATATGGGCTTTTACTATCTGATGACCGCCCTGGATTTTGAAAGGCTTATGGTTGGAATAGGTGGGTTCAGAAGAGTTTTTGAACAATTTGTTGAGTATGTAAAGCAAACGGAAAAAGACGGGGCGCCACTGGGAGAAAACAATAACGTACGCCAGAAACTGTCGGAAATTGCCGTCAAAATTGAAATAGCCTATATGTTTTTTTGGAGGACAGCGGAAATGCTTGATAAAGGGAATGTCCCGAGCGTCGAATCTTCCGCACTAAAACTGGTTACAACCGAGCTCAGTAGAAACCTTGCTGATGTCGCTATGGAAATTTTAGGCCCTTACAATCAGCTTATGCCAGGTTCCGAATGGGCTCCTTTTAGCGGAATGGCACCCAGAGGTTACCTTGATTCAATTTCAGCGACTATCGGTGCAGGCACTTCGGAAATCCAGCGAAATATTATAGCAACAAGAGGGCTGGGGCTTCCTGCAAGGTAATGTTGATGGCGGAGTAAAAAGTAATTTTTACAGATTATATTCCATGTTACAGGAGACAAAATAATGGATCTTGATTTTAATAAAGAACAGAAAATACTAAAATCTTCAGCCAGGGATTTTTTAAAAAAAGAATGTCCGACTTCACTTATCAGGGAAATGAAAAATGATAAAAAAGGATACTCGGAAACATTATGGAATAAAATGACTGACCTGGGATGGATGGGGGTAATAATTCCCGAAGAATACGGCGGAATCGGAGGTAGTTTCCTTGATCTTTCAATTCTTCTTGAAGCCATGGGCGAAGTTTGCTGCCCCGGACCTTTCTTCTCAACTATAGTATCAGGAGGTCTTGCAATACTGGATAATGGCTCGGAAGATCAAAAAAAGGCCCTGTTGCCTGATCTTGCAGAAGGCAGAATAATCCTGTCACTGGGCTTGACAGAACCGGGGAACTGGTATGGAACTGAAAACATTGCTGCCACAGCTATAAAAGACAAAGAAAACTATATAATTGAAGGTACAAAGTTATTTGTAGAAAATGCCCATATTGCCGATTATATACTTTGCGCTGCCAGAACCGGGGAAAACATGAAATCAAAAGAAGGCCTCACCCTGTTCCTTGTGGATAGTAAAACGCCTGGGATAAAATACAAATTGCTGGATACCCTTGCCTACGACAAACAATGTGAAGTCATCTTTGATAAGGTGAAAGTACCAGAAGAAAATATTATCGGAAAAGAAGGACAGGCCTGGGATATATTGGAAAGTCTTCAGGAAAAAGCAGCCGTGGCAAAATGTGCTGAAATGGTGGGATGTATTCAGACAGCATTCAATATGTCGGTAGCATATGCAAAGGAACGAACCCAGTTTGGAAAACCTATAGGCGCATTCCAGGCTGTTCAGCATCACTGTGCTAATATGGTAATTGATGTTGACGGTTCAAGGTTCATAACTTACAAGGCTGCCTGGAAAATATCAGAAGGACTTCCTGCCTCCATGGAAGCATCCATGGCTAAATCATGGGTAAGTAATGCCTCACGCAAAGTAACTTTTCTTGGACATCAGATTCATGGAGCTATTTCCTTTTGTGATGAACATGACATGCATCTTTTTTACAGAAAAGCAAAGGCCGCTGAAACAGCTTTTGGTGATGGAAACTATCACCTTGAAAAAGTAGCCGGGCAACTGGGATTATAATTACTATGAAAACCTTTTCAAACTTTCATAAAACCGGATATCTTCTTATCGTGACAGCTTGTCTTTTCCTGATGGCCTGCGGTAACCCTGTACCCCCTGAAAAGATCAAGTATGCGGGTGAATGGGTGGGGCCAGAGATGTAACTGCTTATCCTAAAGAAAGGCAGGGTTGAATATGCAAGAAGAAAAGGCATAGAAACAACTAAGGTTTCAGGACCGTTAAAGGGATTTGAAGGGGATAATTTCTCAGTCGGGATCGGCTTTATATCAACAACCTTTAAAGTCTCAAAACCTCCCTATAATGATAACGGATTATGGAAGATGGTGGTTGAAGGAGTTGAGCTTACAAGAAGATGAAAATAAAAATTTTTCCTCAAGGTATTTCAGCAAATGACAAGTATCTCCGTGCTTCACTTTCATTCCCATGATGAGAGTAAAGCCTGCTGATCTTCTGAAAATAGTGTGACCGATTATTCGGATCCTCCCTGGTTAATTCAAGATATAGTTCCAGAATTTTTGTTGAATAATCCCCTGTTTCAAAACTTGTATCAGCATATCGCTGCTTGACAAACGGATCAATTCTGCTTCCACAGCCCTGACAATTTCCGATTATCTCACCATATAAATCACGGGCTTTTTCATGCAAACCTAAAGTTTCATATGTTTTGGCAAGAGATCGGGCTATTAAATCATTCCACCCACGTGTCTCAATAAATTCGAGAAAAAAGGACACAGCCTCCTGGAGTCTTTGTGAAAGATAAAGTGTTTCACCATATAATATGTGGATCAACACCGAATCAGATAGCTCCTCCGGGCAGGTGAGGAGAAACTCAAGAGCTTCGTCAAACTCTTTATTCTCCCATAAAACATCACACTTCATCTGATAAGCTCTTAATGATTCCGGATGATATAGTAGGAATTCATCCAGTAATGAACATGCCTCGTTTAAGTCTCCTATATTCAGATAAGCTGTTGCAAGCTCTAACGGGATAAAACTATCAGCTGACGGATCATCTTCCATCGCCTGTGATAACTCTCCTACTGCGGTCTCAAAATCTCCCTGGTTTAAGGCTGCATATCCCCTTTGGAATGCTTCACCGTATCCATAATAAACATCCTGTTCTGCCTCGGGCAGTGAACTCAAAAGAGCTGTTAAGTATTCTTCATCTGCACCCTGATACAACTCCTCATCCTCTTCTTCTTCATGTATTTCAACATCAACAAACTCCTTACCATGAGATTCGGAATGATAATCAGAGATTTCTTCAAGCCCTTTTTCAATCTCGCCAATGAGCTTTTTATCTTTCGTTAATTCTATAGCAAGATTGAAAAAATCCTCTGCATCATTATAAAGACCTGATTCTATAAGATTCTCTGCATTATTTTTATGCTCAAGAGCAAGACTTTCAATGCTTTGAAGCAGTTTTTTCTCAAGCAGGTTTTTATGTTCAGGATTAACAGAAGACTTTTTCCCCAGTTTTCCCAATGCCTTTTCGTATTCCAGCTTAGCAAGACCATATTCTTCATTTTCAAAAAGAGAATCCGCCTTTTGTTCACACTCTTCAGGTGATTTACCTGAAAAAAAATCAAAAAAACCCATCATTCAATCCTCATTAATAAAGAATAAATATTGATGAACTTGAAAAAAGAATTAACGATGGCCAAGTAACCACGCTATAGCGAGATTTACGACGCCATCAATATTAACCCGGTAAACCCTGTCATATAGACGGACATGTGTCAAGGAAACGAACCTTATTAAAAAATATTTAATTGCTGGAGTTATTAAGCAATTTACAATAAAATTATGTGAATGCTGATGGCTTCATAAAAAGTATCACCGATGGCTAAGTAGAAATCTTCATATACAAGGCATAGTGGTTGGCCGGGCGCGAAGACATACATGTAGTATGTCAAGTGTCCGGCCAAAAGCTATAACACAGTAGATGGAGACTTTTTACAACGCCATCAATAAAAAGGAATAATTAAGTGTTTGACTTAAACAGGAAAATATTTTTATATCACAACTTGTAAAAATTATTAATTGGTACCAAATTAATAATAAATATTGTGTAAAGCAAAAATCAACAGTCTATAAAATTTCGACTCAATAGATATCGGTGATACAACATTCATCACGGAGGGAATATGGATAGTGAAAAAAACGGAAGTATTGTAAGTGCGATCATCTGGATGTTTCTGATTTCCCTCCTGCTATTCTGGTTACCGGCTGTTGGTCCATTCATTGCTGGGGTGGTTGGTGGAAAGAAGGCTGGTGGTGTTGGCTCTGCAATCATTGCTGTGTTCTTACCCGGTATTGTATTCGGCGTTCTTCTATTTGTATTTGCTTCAAGCTTAACTGGTATTCCAATTATAGGTGCTATAGCTGGTGCGGGGGGATTCATCCTGTCACTCGTTCATATTGGCCCACTCTTACTCGGAGCAATCATAGGAGGAATTCTTTTTTAGAAAGAATGCATTAGGAGATAACAAAAGCTACAACATCTTTTGATAGTCAAAAAACACAACCTGAAAATCCCCACACAGCAAAACGATATCATGCATATATCTGTATGCTATAAATACTGCCACAAAAGCTATTCTCAAAATTTTTCAAAATACAATATTATATGTGTGTATGATTCTTGATAATTAAATTCCAAAATTATCAAGATTTGTTCTAAAGCATGATAATTGGCACGTAATATGACATTTGGAAATTCATAACATCAAGAAAATATAACGAATTAGAGCTTGTGAGAAAACATTGATTGTTCTATATAACATCGTAAACTCTCAAAACGGTGTGCAATCGAGCCGTGTCGATAATAATATTTGTTGGCGCGAAGAAAAGAATTTTTCAGGGAGCAAGAACATGTATCATCAAATAGCAGGCATTAAGACTTTCAGTGTTTTGTTTCTTTTTGTCTACATGGCCTTCTGGTGGGGGTGTGGTGGTGATTCAGGAATTAACCAGGCACCAAAGACGGACTTTGACAATCCTGGGTTGGTTGAGATAATCGGATATCCGACAGCTATTTATCAAAATGTGCAGGAACCATTCATATCGCGGGATGGCCAATACCTGTTTTTCAGTTCAGGCCAGTCAGAATTCAATAAGGACCTGCTTTATGCAAAATGGGACATCACTCAGGACTCTTTTGTCTTTCAGGGGGAAATTCAGGGTGTTAATACCGCATCGAATCTGGAAGCCAACCCCACGATGGATGAGAATTATAATTTTTTCTATATCAATAATACTGCAGCACCCGCTTGGATCAGTACCGGTATATTTCAACCCGAGACAATGGACCTGTCCAGCAATACCAGCATATTGGGACTTCCAAGCATTGAACTGTCAGGAAGTACGGCTACGGTCAATATGGGGGTTGAGATCAGTTCCGATGGCAACACGCTGTATTTTTCCAGGGCTGTTTTTCTCAATGCAGGCCAGCCTAATCAGGTGATATCCGCTTCCGATATTCTTTTTGCCAAAAAGATAGGCGACGCTTTTGTCTATGATGAAACGACCGCTGTCATGATCATGCAGAATATCAATACGGATGAAGACCTGGAGTATGCAGCATGCATTTCCGAGGACGGTTTAGAAATTTTCTTTACCAGATTGACTTCTGACACCATCACTGATGAGACTCCTGATTCTCAAATCATGCGGGCTGTTCGCCCCAATACCTCAGAGGCGTTCAGTGTACCGCAACCCGTTGATGGAATTCCTAACCACAGCAAGTTTGTTGAAGCACCGACACTATACGGGAACACCCTTTATTATCATCAGTTTGATGATGGTGTGGCGAATCTTTACAAGGTGACTATGCAATGAAAATTATATACAAGGGCGCCAACAGCCGCATTCACGCCGACCGCCTAAACGCTACGCGTTCAGGCTCCCTCGCTTCGCTCGGCGGCGGGTGATGCGGAACGTTAAGTGCAGATATATTGCATATATCAACGATGCTTTAAAAATTACTTAATTACAGATATCCCCTTTCTTACAAATTTGCAAAAAAGGCAAACCCTTCGAAAAAGGTTCGCCATTATGATATTCTAAAACACAACCATAAAATTCCCAACACAACTAAACGATAGTATGCAGATAGCTGTAATCTATAAGTATTGTCTCTTTAAACGGCATGAATAATTTTAATATAGCGCCTGTCAGAAGTCTTGCCAAAGACAGTACCACAAATAATCCCTTGTATTGTACTCAAAAAAAGATACTGGTTGCATTTGATTTTGCCAACAGAGTAATATGTGGTCTTAAATACTCCGAGGAATCAAGAGGCCTTTTAAAAATCCTGGAGAAAACATCCTTTGGATGTGGTAGGCGCATGATCTATTATCGGGATACAGGAGAAACCGTTACTAATAATTATAAGCGTTTCAGCGATTCAACAGTTGGCCTGGATATCGAGTCAGGCCATGAAAAAGGCAGGGATACGCTGAAAAGTTTTTCACAGGTATGCTTTTCTCCTGCCCGGGATGGGATAGCGACTTTTATTATTTAGCTTTAAGCAGCATTTCCAGAGTTCAGGTGCAATAAACAAATTTTAATTGCGGGGAATTTTTTATGGGTGTTAAAAAAATGATGCTTCTACTGGCTGTTTTTTTATTCACAACAGTCATGTTTTCGGGAAGCGTGCCTGCAGCGGTTAAGCTAAACATCATTGCCGGTGAATGGCAACGCACAGACGGCAACTATCTTATCAAGGTCAGTGATGTTCAGGCAGATGGCCAGGCAAGAGTTCAATATTTCAATCCACGTCCAATACATGTTGCAGAGGCTGCAATCTCAACACAAAAAGGCTTAATCAAACTATTTGTCAGGTTTCAGGATAAAGGTTATGAAGGGTCAACCTATGACCTTTACTACTATGCAGAAAAAGATGCCCTGGTCGGTTTTTATCACCAGGCTGTTATGGACAGGACATATGAAGTGTTTTTTTTAAGAAAAACCCGATAAAACAAATCATGATTTTTACATAAATAAATTATAAATTGATTTATTTGGAGGCAAAATATGAGTGCGATAAAAATTGATGAAACAAAGTGTAAAAAAGACGGATTGTGTGTACAGGAGTGCCCGGGAGGCATTATAAAGCAGGAGGACAAAGAGAGTTGTCCTGAAATGATTCCCAATGGTGAACAGGTGTGTTTTCTTTGCGGGCACTGCGTTGCCATCTGCCCCCATGATGCTCTGCATCACGAGAATATCCCAATGGAAGCCAGTCCGCCAATTTTAAAAGAGTTGTCAATTACACGTGAACAGGCTGTCCAGTTTGTAAGGTCACGGCGATCTATACGGCGGTACAAAAAAAAACCGGTAGAAAAAGAGACGATTCAGCTCCTCATTGACAACGCACGCTATGCCCCCACAGGCGGTAACTCTCAACTGCTAAAATGGACGGTTCACACAGATGAAACTAAAATCAGGGCTATGGCGGATTTGACCATTGACTGGATGCGTAAAGCCGTAGCATCCGATTCAAATAACACTATGGCTTCTTATCTGCCCATGATCATTGACGCATATGATGCAGGTGTAAATTCTATCACCCATGATGCACCATGTATTGTTTTTGCTTCTGCACCGGGCACATACGATAATGGTATGGTGGATTTAAGCATAGCACTTTCCTATTTTGAACTTATTTCCGTCTCAGCAGGCCTGGGGACCTGCTGGCTTGGACTTATATCCCGGGCGTTGAAATATTCTGAACCGCTCAAAGAAGTGGTTGGACTGCCGGAATCCCATACGCATTTTTACTCGATGGTTTTAGGATATCCAAAAATTAAATATCATCGACTCCCTGAGAGAAAACCGGCAAATATTTTCTGGGGATAATACTATAGCCTGTAGTAAAAGGTGTTATACAGTATGAGATTATGTATCCACAACTATCAAAACCATTCACCTAACTGGCAGGGTGATGCCGTTTAGAAGTGTTGTTCTTTTCCGATGTTGATTCAATTTTTACAATAGTTTTCATCAACTTTTAATTTCAGATCGCATTATCATAATGCGATCTGAATATATAGGATACACTACAGACCTTATCCAAGAGTGAATAGAAATACCTCACAACCATTCTTCTGAATTTTTTTAAACCGATCGATTCAAAAAATTTAGTAAAAACCAAAAAATCAGGGATATTCAGAGCATGGCTCAATGCCTCTTTTAATAATGTTTTATCAATATCGGCCGAGTCCTCAATAAAGACTTTACCATTGCATTTTTCCATGATATTCATTTTTTATTCCTGATGAATCGGTAAAAAGAAACAACCAATGATTCAGTAACCACTCCATGGCTGGACATATGCAAAAAACATTACGTGGACAGGCGTGAAGGTATATATGTATTAAGACAAAGGTCTGACCGAATACAATAGTACCCACTATAACAGAGTTTACGACACCGTCGTTTTTTAGTACTTGAAATTTATTTAAACAGAAGCCCTTGATATTTGTCCATTTCTTTTATTTTCAGAGTATATTAAGTTTTATTTAACATAATATAACAAGGAGAATTCGATAATGGCAAAGAACCAGCAGAAGCCCATGTTCTACGGCTGGGTAAACGTAACAATCTTATTTTTCATTTACATGTTTGCTTCGGGAATGGTTTTTTATCCTTATTCGGTGATTTTCCCGGCTATGATTGAAGACATGGGGTGGGCAAGAGGGCCTGCATCAGCAGCTTTTACACTTAATTTTCTTCTTACCGGTTTTTTGGGGCCTGTGCTTGCAATTGCAATAGGTAAATTCGGCACAAAAAAAATCTTAATTGTTGGATTAATATCCTGGTTGATAAGTCTTTTACTGCTGGGCACAATTACCAGCAGCATCGTAATGTGGATATTCTGCTGGGGTATTTTGGGTGGTATTGGTATGTCTTTTGGTAATATAATCCCGGTACAGACAACTGTAATGATGTGGTTTATCAAGAAAAGAGCAACTGCTATAGGAATCGTTATGACCGGAGCCGCATTAGGTGGCTTTATCGCTCAACCTCTATATACCTGGCTCATAACAAAATCCGGGTGGAGGGCTGGTTGGCTGGCGGCCGCTTTTTTTGTGGTTTTATCACTGATTATAATAACCTTTTTAAAATCTAAACCTGAAGATATCGGCCAATATCCGGACGGCATCGATCCTGATGCCGATAATTCAGCAGTAGAAGCTAAGTCTAAAACTTCAAATATTCACCGTACCAATGTAAACTGGACTTTGAAGGAGGTCTTTCGAACAAAGGCAGCATGGTTTTTGGTAGGATATATGATTGGATTTCTTATGGCGTTCTTTCTTATTACATCTCATGGAGTGCTTCATTTCACTGACCTTGGCTTATCCCGTATGCAGGCAGCATCAGTAATGAGTTTCGTTATACTGGGCGCTGGTTTGGCCCGCTTCCCCATGGGGGCTCTCGGAGACCGGGTCGAACCACGCTGGATCATATCAGGAGCCATGTTTCTCATGGCCGTTTCCATGATCGGCCTCTGGAAAGCCCCCAGCATGGGCATTCTTATGGCTGCAGCCCCATGCTTCGGCTTTTCATATGGGACCCTTCTCGTAATACAACCTGTGATTATCGGCAACTATTATGGGCCTGAATCCTTCCCAAAAATAAACGGAGCTATCAGCCCCTTTATGGTCGCCATAACAGCTACTGTTCCCATTGTTGCGGGAATTATTGCCGACAGGACAGGTAGTTATGACCTGGCTTTTATGATAATCTGTACTATAGTATTTCTTTCATTTTTATGTGCACTGATGTTGAAGCCGCCTGTACAAACTTTCGAGATTAGTGAACCAGCAGAAGATGCCGCCGTATAGATGGAGGTGCAGTTTACAAGCGGCACTGCATTAGTTTAGAATGTTGAAAAATAAGATATTCCGATACCATAAGGGCATCTTATTTTTGTTTTTTATTTTGAAAAAAGTTTGGATTGAAGTTACATCTGATTTTTCAATCACATTAAATTTTCACTGAATTATTCATTTATTATTCACACGAAATAACAAGGAGAAGTAATAATGGCAGAACACGAACAAAAGCCCATATTCTACGGATGGATTAATGTGACAATCTTATTTTTTATTTATATGTTTGCCACTGGAATGGTTTTTTATCCGTACTCGGTGATTTTCCCGGTTATGATTGAAGATATGGGCTGGGCAAGAGGGCCCGCATCAGCGGCTTTCACATTAAATTTTATTCTAACAGGTCTTTTAGGTCCTGTACTTGCTGTGGTTATTGCTAAATTCGGCACTAAAAAAACTATAATTGCCGGACTGATATGCTGGTTATTATGTCTTCTCATGCTGGGCACAATTACGAACACCCTTTTTATGTGGATATTCTGCTGGGGTATTTTAGGCGGTGTTGGTATGTCTTTTAGCGGCGCAATCCCAATGCAGGCAAATGTCATGACCTGGTTTGTCAAGCGACGGGCAACTGCCATAGGGATCGTTATGACCGGAGCTGCTGCAGGCGGCTTTATCGCTCAGCCGGCATATACCTGGCTTATAACAAAATCAGGGTGGAGAGCCGGCTGGCTGGCAGCCGCTTTTTTTGTGGTTTTATCCCTGATTATCGCCGCCTTTTTAAAATCAAAACCGGAAGATATGGGACAATATCCCGACGGAATAGATCCTGATGCCGATAAAGTTACGACAGAAGAAAAACATAAAACATCAAATATTCACCGTACGGATGTAAACTGGCCTTTAAAAGAGGTATTTAAAACAATGGCGGCATGGTGCCTGGTGGGATATGTTCTGGGATTTATTATGGCTTTTTTTCTTATCACATCCCATGGCGTACTTCATTTCACTGATCTTGGTTTAACCCGTATGCAAGCAGCATCAGTAATGGGTGCCGTCATTTTGGGTGCTGGTGTGGCCCGTTTCCCAATGGGCGCTCTTGGAGACCGTATCGAACCCCGGTGGATCATTTCAGGTGCCATGTTTCTCATGACGATTTCCCTTATCGGCCTCTGGAAAGCCCCCGGCATTGAAATCCTGATGATCGCAAGCCCTTGTTTCGGATTCTCATATGGTACGCTTATCGTCATGCAGCCGGCGCTTATCGGCAACTATTATGGGTCTGAATCGTTTCCGAAAATAAACGGCGCTATGAGCCCCTTTATCGTGGGTATTACTGCTGTTGTCCCAATTGCTGCCGGAATTATAGCTGACAGGACAGGCAGCTATGACCTGGCTTTTATGATAATATGCACTATCGTATTTCTTTCTTTCTTATGCTCACTGATGTTGAAGCCGCCTGTTCAGACTTTTGATATTGAAGAAACATCTGAAGAGACCGGAGTTTAGTTGGCATCATAAAGTCGCCTATAGATAGGCTTAAGTAATAAAGGGCCTTGAAAAAATAAAATGCTCATTCGACTTTCGTTCATTTTATTTTTCAAGGCCCTTATGCATTATAAAATAATAAAAGCACTTTTATTGTTTCCAGGAAACTCGTACCGCTGTCCCTGATCCTGGTTCAGAGCTTATTGAAAAGTTTCCGCCTGAAAGCTCTGCTCTTTCTTTCATGCTCGTTATTCCGAATCCCTTCTCAAACGCTTTGCCCGACATCATGTTTTTAATATCGAACCCCTGTCCGTTGTCACGAATAATTAACTCTATAGTATTTTGGGATTTTTCAAGACTGAGTTGAACAAGCTTTGCCTTACTGTGCTTTGCAATATTATTCATGGCTTCCTGCAGAATCCTGAAAATTGTGGTCTTTAATTCATCTGATACTTCACGTTCGCTGATATTAATATCTTTTTCAATGTTGATATCAGAATATACAGATCGATACTGCCGGCAAAACCATGAAATTGTTGCAAGTATTCCAAGATTGTCAAGGATTGACGGTCGAAGATTCATTACTATTGTCCTTACCTCTTCTGAGGCCTTTTGCAGCATTGGAATCAGCGCCTTCAGAGAATTTACTCCCGGATTGACAACCTCTCCTTTCATCTGCTCTAAAACAGTCTCAACCATAAATTTTGCCGCAGAAAGTGACTGCCCTATTACATCATGAAGATCTCCGGCTATTCGTTTTCTTTCCTCTTCCTGTACACTGAGAAGTTTTGCGGATAGTTCTTCAAGCTCCTTTGTACGTGCATTCAGGTGCCTTTCAAGAGCGTCACGTGACTTACGGGTCTCTTTCTCTATTCCCTTGTAATACAAAACTTCCTGTTCAAGATCTTTTAATTTTTGTTCCATATTTTCACGGACTATTGTTGCAGGCATAGTTTCCTCTATCATTTCACTTAGCCAAAGATTAATTTTTTATTATAATAAATTTATCAGTACTTATGTCTTGATAACGGCTGCGAGAAACAGACAATAGAATAGCAGAACATTTCCAATCAGGATCAAACTCCGAACATAAAAGTTATAAGCTTTGCAACACGAACTGAAATATGCAGATTTATTAAATTTTATCAGGTGTTTATTTAATATTAAGAGTAGATTTATTACAATAAGCTGATAATATGTCAAGCAGAATAAATCTGTTTGAATTATAGCTCAACCACGATAAACTTTCTATAAAAATATTTATACGACTGTTTAAACAAATCTGACCGGTGTTTATGGGTTCGAAAAAAACCGGGGAGGAAACATTTCAGGACGATGCGCCTTTCTGAACTTTTTAAAATCTTTAATCTGAGCTTCAGTCAGAACTATTGACAGACGATCTTCAAGACTTTTTTCAAGTTTTTCCATTTCCTGTTTTACAACAGCTTCATCGTGAATATCTTTTTTCCAAAGTCTTCTGATAGTTTCGCGTCTTTTTTTAAAATCATCCTTCAATATATTAAAAGTATCCGCTTTCTGTTCTTCATTAAGTTGCAGTAATTCATCCATATCATTAAGAACTTTTTCAATTTTCTTTTTCTGGAACTTGTGTCTGCCTTTTTGAAATCCTTTTCCAGGCCTTACAAGCCTTTCTTTTATTTTTTCAAATTTTTTTCTCTGTTCAGCATTAAGTATGTCCCGAATCTGTTCAAATGCCTGATCAAAGACAACTGAAAGCTCTGGCTGGTGTTTTTCCCTGAAATCAATGAACTTAACCTGCATATCTGCGACAATTTTTTCAATTTCTTCGTGCTGTTCTTCGGTTAAATCAAGTCTTGACAACCTCCGCATTATAACCCCCTTCACAGGAGGCGGACCGGCTTTAATGAACTGACCGAACTTGTACTTAACATATACTTTTGTCGTCACGGCACCTGTCACTGCGCCAAGAATAAATACAAGAATGACACCTGTAACTATTTTTAACCTGTTCATAACCATACCTTTATAAAATAAAAGTTTGCAGCAGATTATATTCTGCGGGCTGATTCAGGAAAGCCTCTGATAGTTCATATTCAACTGAAAATCCGAAATTATACATAAAGTACGTCATTATTATAATTAATATACAAGCAACCGGTGCTAAGCGCCAAAAAAACTGACCTAATAACACCGTAAATTCTTTCTCTGTTTTATGCAAACCAATCTTCCTGATGCTGCTCATAACATTCTGTTGCCACACCTTATCTGTCAGGCCATCTACTGAAGATTTTTCATGCTCCCTGAAAGCAGTGACTAAGACCTTTTCAATTTTCTCATTATCCCCATCAAATGTTTTCATTTTGAATTCCTGTTAATCTCTCATTAAACCCGAGATTATTTTTTTCAATTTTTTTTTTGATCTAAACGATCTGATTTTCACATTGGATGTACTCCAGCCGAGAAGGCCGGCAGCTTCTTTTCCTGTATATCCCTCCAGATAAACAAGTTTCACAACCATTCTGTCTTCAGGTGACAGACTCTCAAGAGCATAGTCAAGTATTTCCTTTGCCTCTTTTTGCCTGGCCTTGTCACGGTATTCCTGTTCAGACGTATCCGACATGACCGATTCAAGCCATTCCTGGTGACTTTCAGTTAAAGAACTAATGGGAAATTCACGGGATCGATATTGCTTTCTCCAAAAATCATAACATGTCCGGACAGCAATAGTAGAAAGCCATTGCTTGAAGCCGCCTTGCTGTTTAAATGTCGCCAGCGACTTATATGCTCTAATAAAAACATCATGGGCTGTTTCTTCTATGTGGCTATATGGCAAATGCCTGTTTAGAATTTTTACTACATGATTCCTGTACTTTACCAGCAAAACTTCAAATGCATTAACCTCCCCGTCTAATACACGCTGAACAATATCAATATCATCCTGTTCATCCGCCGCCAAACTTTTTAAGTCATTATGCATATAACAGAACATTCTTTATTATGTGATTTATACAGTTTATTTACTTGATAAAAATACCAGAAAAAAATCATTTATTAAATAAAAAAATTCCTCCCTGAAAAGAGGACTCATTTCAAACTTTCTGAATCGTAAAAGACATAACCGATGTCTAAGTAACCCGGCCTTGGCGGGGCATATGCGAAGCATAGTGTTTGGTCAGACGTGAAGATATACAGGCAGTCTTTCAAACATCCGGCCAAACACTAAAACGCAGTAGTCCCGCTATAGTATTATTTACAATGCCATCAAACCTATTCACCTTGTGATTGAAACCCGCATTTCCCCATTGACCGGGAAAAACTTTTTCGAAGTTCACGTCTTTTCTTCATTGTGGCTTTCATTTTCTTTATTGTTTCAATCTGATCATGGGTGAGAACAGGTTTAATCTCTGAAAACATTTGAGCACGTGATACAGTCAACTCCTCCATATTAGATGCAACCTGTTTATATGCATCTCGGATATTGGACTCATTATACTCATCAGCATGCATTGTATCTGCTAACCTCTCACGGGATTCATGCATTTTATTCATTGCTTCTTTGTTGTTTTCCCTGTACTTTTTAATGATATTAAATACTTTTGTTCTCTGATCATCAGACAGATCAATTTCCTCTAAGATTCTCATTAGCTTATGACCCTGCATCGGGTTAGATCCACCCCCACGTTGTTTGAAATAACCGGCTGAAACAACTGAACAATAAACCATAATTAGTACAAATGTAATCCCAAAAACCCTGACTTTTTTCATTTTTTATTGCCTCCTTTTGTTATTATAATAATAAACTTTATGAACTCGTAAAAAGTATAACGGTTTTAAATTCTTTTTATTATGTCCTGCTATAAAACAACATGCTGCTAATATTATAAGTCGCATTATTTTTAAAACAGGTTACATTTATTTTTTTCTGCTATTGATTATTTTTTAAGTGAACTGTTTCAGGATATCGTTAAAACAGGATGTGTTTTTAAGGGAAAAAAAAGATGATTTTAAAGTGCCGGGTCGTAATCAATTCATAAAACTGTATCCGAAAAATAAAAATATTATCATGAGGTATACAAGGCTTTCTTAATCAGGTTTTGATAAGAAAAAGATATAAATCAGGATTTTCTGAGAATAAATCAATCTTTATATTCAAGAAATTTAATCAGGTTTGTAACCATAAGATTTACAGGTGTTGGAACATTATTTTTTCTTCCCAGTTCAATAATTGCACCGTTCAAAGCATCGATTTCAGTCGGCCTGTTTATTCTTATACTCTGAAGCATTGAAGATTCATGGCTAATGGTTGGGGGGAGCATATTTGTGTAAAACTCTTCCAGAAAAGCTGCGGCGGTAGGCCAGTGTGTTGAGCAGCCACTCGCTTCCATAACTTCAAATATTTCTCCCGCGATGCTATCCATCATAGTGCGCCCGTGCTGTGATTCACCGATAGCACCGTAAGGAACACCGAAAATAGCACCAAGCGGATTCAGCATTGAATTATAAAGAATCTTGGACCAAAGAACCTTGTTTATTTCCTGTGATACTTCAGCAGGTATGTCTCCTTTGGAAATTGATTTACAAAGATCAGCCATATTTTCTGAATAAAACGGTAATATGCTGCCAATAAGTATTGGAGCGGCATGCACGGTAATATCGACATGGTTCTTCTCAATAAGTCGGAAACCTGTAATTACTCTTGCTATATAAACCTGTTCCCGGGGAAAAAACTCAGAAAAAATTTCAAAATTCCCGTACCCGTTCTGAAAAAGTACAATTCCGGTTTCATTTGAAACAAGCCGGTTTTCAGACTTAAGCTCTTCAGCTACCTGTCTTGTATCAAATGATTTTGTGCAAACCAGTATATAGTCATATTTATCTTTCGGTATATCACTAACTGCACTATATGGCTTAAATAATTCAGGGTTCGCCCTATATTCACCAAAAACTCCTGACCTCAACAACCCAACGGAACGGAGTTTCTCGCAAGCTTCTTTCCTTGCGGCAATTGATACATTGTTTCCACTTTTAATAAGGCAGCTTGCAATCCCCAGCCCAACGCTGCCCCCGCCTATAATAAGTATCTTCATTTACCCCCGATAATCTTAAATCATCACTATAAGCCCCCATAAAGAGCTTTTACCGAATCCCGTGAAAGAACAATGATTGTAAAAATCCCCAAAACTGTTCCAAAAGGTATAAAAGCACACTGAACACAACCTACTATGAAGCTGAACATGTATTTTTTTCTTCCGGCAAGAAAACGTCCTGAAAGAATCACACAAATAGCTATGGTCTGCCCGATTAAAAAGAATAAAGTGCCCAGGCTAAAAAACAACCAGCCTATAAAAGCGGGAGGAGCTTCGCCACTGCCGCTTGTCATTGATTCAGGAGATATGATGAAAAACAGACCGATAAACATGTGTATCAAAGGCATACATGCAAATAAAGCCATTAAACCTCCGACAACATAATGGAAGACTGAAAGAAGCTTAAGATGTTCTTCATCGTTTGTCATTTTAACCTCCGAACATGGAAAAGTTTTCCCTATAAACTTTAAAAATTTGTCAATTCAATCTGAATTGACATATCACTTTTATTAAAATCAAAGCTTGCTTCTCCAAAAGGAGGCGGGCCGAATTGTCCCATTGCATTATTTGAAAAGCCAAACCCCTCATCGGGCATTCCCATAAAATTCGTATCAAGGTCCTTATTTTTGTTTTCATCATGGAACAGTTTTATTGCATATTTTTTGAAAGGAATATTTTTAAAAATCTTTTCAGATTTCTTATCTTTTATCAAAGCTGTATCAATCATAAACGGTTTTGGCTTATCATCTTCACCCTTATCAAACTCCTCTTCTGAATCCCATATACTGATACTTAATTCACCCATGTCACTATTAAAACCGGTAACAGTTAGTTTGAGGTTACCAGCATTTTCACTTCTCTTCTGAACATCCGCCGAATAAGAATTGGTTGAAATTAATAAAAAAAATACTGATAGAAAAACTACAATTAGTCGACTCATTATTTTCTCCTTTAAAAAAAACACTTCCTTACACAATTAAGGTTAACTTCATTTGGAAATTGACCATATAATTATGAAATATTATTCCACAACTATTACTTGACCGACAAGTCAAAATGAAGCACAGGTGACCGGTTTGTCAATAAAATTTCATGTTTGTTTTTTTATATGAGAAGATCAAAATGTTCCTCAAATGAGCAGCCCAAACTTCTGCAAAGTTATTTGCTTTTATGGAGGTGAATGTTTTTTACCTCAACCTATATTCAATTGGATGTCTATAACGCATTACGAAAAACATCGGATGAAAACGGTTTCCCATGTGCAGGATAGATGGTTTTGGCACCAAGGGTTAAAAGTAATTCCCAGCTTTCTTTTACTTTTTCGATATCTTCAGCAAAGATCGGCAGGCCTGCACTAAGCCTTAGAGGGAATCGATTCATGGCCAGGTCTCCTACAAAAGCATCTCCTGTGTCTAGTAATAAGCTGACTGAACCTGAAGAATGTCCGGGAGTATATATTATCCTGCCCGGTATTCCGTATTCAGTTAACAAAATATTTTCATTATTCAAAACAACATCGACACCTGTTGCAGGGATTTTAATCATGGGCTTTGCCATCATCATCACAGATCTTAATATCCAGCCCCATTTGGTTGCAGCTGGAGGAAGGTTTACAAGAGCTTTTTCAAGCCATTCAGCCTCATTTTCGTGCATAGCAATATCAGCTCCTGTTATTTCCTTGATATCCTTTGCTGATTCGATATGATCCCAATGCCCGTGGGTAATCAAAATAAGTTTAATATCTTCGGGTTTCACCCGGACTTTATTAATTGCCTTAATAAAAGCACTTACCTGTTTCAGTGAACCGCTATCAATCAGCATAGTTCTTTCAGCTTTTATTAGATAACAGTTTACAATCCCCATTTTAATCGTATGAATATCGGGAACCATAATTAACCTCCTTATTCAATTCAAAAAGGTGGGTAATACCTCAAACTTACTTAATATAATAATACAGGTGTTTTTATAATCGGTTTTTTTCTTCAGCATACTAAAACTGAAGTAAATCATGAGAACTATATATCTTTAAATTCCAAAATACGAGGTTAGAGATCATAATACAAAACCGGTCCAGGCTCTGCAAATGATATAAATCCAATACCATAAGCGGCTATAATGATGCAATTTAAAATAATAATAAATATTTGAAATTCGAATGCATTTGAATGACTTGACCCCTGCCGGCTTTTGAGTATATAAGAAATATTCTTTAATTTAATTAAATATATAAAGAGAGTTAATATGAGAATTTATGCAATAACAGGTGGATCCAACGGTATGGGTGCTGCTGCAAAGAAAATGATTGAAGACAGGGGCGACAAAGTTATAAATGTTGATATTGAGGGTACAGATATCATTGCAGATCTTGGTACAAAAGAAGGGCGAGCCAAAGCCATAGATGAAATTTGGAAAGCAGCGCCTGACGGTCTTGACGGATTTATGGCTGTTGCAGGGGTCGGGCCATATTCCCCTGATTATCCGCTCATAACTTCAGTTAACTATTTTGGTGCAAAAGCTGTGGCTGAAGGAGTGAAGGGTCTGCTTAGAATGAAAAAAGGCAGCGCGGTTATCGTTACATCAAATTCGTCGGTAATGCCCAATATTAATAAAAACATTGTTAAGTTAATGCTCGAAGATGATGATGAGGGAAAAACGCGTGAGTTTGCAGCCACCCTTGACGGGTTCAATGCCTATGCCGGATCAAAACTTGCGTTGACCAGATGGGTCAGAAGAAGTGCCCCTGCGTGGGCCAAAGACGGAATAAGGTTAAATGCAGTCGCCCCCGGCATGACAAAAACAGCAATGCTTGAAGAGGCCCTGAATTCGGAATTATTCGGCAAATCACTCCGCAACCTTGAAATGCCCATCGGCAGATATGCAGAACCTGAAGAGGTCGCTGAGTGTATTCTTTTTTTACTTAGTAAGAAAGCATCTGCCTGTTGCGGTGCTGTTCTTTTCGCTGATGGTGGTACAGATGTAACCTTTAGACCTGATTCTTATTAAGTACTTTATATAAACAGAAAAACTCGTAAATATATCAGGAAATATTATGAATATTTTTAAATTTGCAGCTGTAATACTGGCAGCATTAATAATAGGAAGGTGGTTTAAGGCTGAACTTGACAAGGCTATAATAAACAAAGAGCCATGGTATACAGCTTACCTGTCAATCCCGGGATTGATAATCATCCTCGCGATTCTTTCCCCGATTATATACAAGATAATATTAAGGTTTTTGTAAACACCGAGGCTCTAATACCGGTATCCATTTATTATCTGATTAGTTTTCTAATCAGCAAAGGTTTTCAATCTATACAATCCGCTTTTAAGATAAGCTCCTATTTCTTATTTTTTTTCGGACGTTCTGTGTTCACCCGCGCATTAAAATTTTTTGAAGTATAAAGAACTGCCAGAGGATTGTGTGCCAGCACACTGTCCTTAACAGCAATGACAGTTACCGGCGCTTTGGAATGTTTAATAAACAATGTATCATCGCCCACACAAAGTCCAAGAACTATATTTAGTTCACAACCTTCGGAATCAAGAATCATAGCCTGCCCAATCGGGTTGCACATGGGCTGTCGCTGGCCTTTCATAATTTTATCCTCTTCAGGTAGTCCTATATCATCAGAAGTAAGTCCGCCGGACATACATGTAGCTGAAGACACATCAAAGCCTTCGTTGATAAACAGGTTTGTTAAAAGTTCAGCCTCATAAGAAAGCCCAAAACAGAATGCAAGACCGAGTTTATTATATCCCCTGTTTCGTGCGTATTGCATTGTCTCCTCAATACGGGTATTCTTGCCAATATTTTTCCATGATCTTGCAACATCCTGCGCCATTGCTCGGTTTTCCTCATCCTCCAGTTTTATTTTTACTTCTTCCATTTCATCAGCATAATTTGTTGAAGCACAAAATTCAGGAGATTTGCTGAAATCACCTAATACACAGCTTTTTACTTTACAATGACCGCATTGAACATTTTCCCCAGACATATATCCTCCTTATTAAATTAATTAGGTTTATCGTTTATTGTATTATCCGCTTATCCCCAACATATTTATTTCAATGTCATGACTTATTTATTTTATCTACAAGTCCTTTTATAAAAACTCCAAGTCCGGCAGTTTCATAATAGCAAGTTTGTTTTAATCTTTAAAGCTATTGTTACAAGATCTTCAGTTTCCGGTATGTCGAAAAGGGATGAGAAAGCAGAGTATACAAATATTACGTGAGCATTTTAAGGCCCTTTTTATCGTCGCCGGAGACACTTTAGATTTATTATGAAATAACTTCTAAAAACAATTAAAGAAAAATTAAAGGTTACGTTTTTTCCCTACAGGCGCGAGATAGATAGTAAATTCATCTTCTCCGTCCACTTTCAAAATTGTATCCATTTTTTCCTGATCATAGGCCGCTACAGCACAGGTGCCGGCGCTTATAGCCTCACAGGCAAGATATAGATTTTGTGCCACATGTCCTGTATCGATAGCAATTACTTTATGAGCAGCGAGATCGTATCGCCACTCCATACGATAAGGAATGGCGGTCCATATAAAAACAGCTGCAGCTCCGGTAATAAAAGACTGCCCAAAGCACCCAGTTGATATTTCCTCTTTTAGATATTCGTCTGAAAACAGGTAAATCAATTGATGTTCTATAGGTAGATAACGATAAATCCCTTCAGGTATATTTTGTACATTGCGAATATACAAATATGTTTCTAAAGCATGCCGTGCTCCTGCAGAAGGTACTGTCCTGAACATATACTGTTGTTTGCTTCGATCTCTTACACCCTGGGTGGCCCATAGAAGAAAAGATATTTCTTCTAAAGAAAGCGGGGTATCGGAAAAACTCCTCCGGCTCTTCCTGTTTCTTATAGCATCTATAATAGGAATTTCTCCAATTGGTTTCAATTGATCGGGAGATGTCAATTCAATGATCGGTTCATCTGAAAAGTCTTTTTCCATAGGAGGTGGTTTTATTCCACGTGATTGATCAGTTTTTCTAAAATCAATTTCTTTACGAATGGTATCCTTTAGAAAAAAACGGTATTCGTCTATGCTTTTATTTATGCCCATTATTACACCCATCCGAACTGCATTATTATGCAAAATAGAGTTTCATGAACCTGTAAAAAGTATAACCGGTAACCAAATACTGCAAAGCAGTATATGGTGATTTTTTACGATACAACCAAGCTTATTATTTGCCGAGTAATTCAAACAAGGCCGTACTCATTGCATTAACACCTGTTTTTATTGTCGTTTTTACATCATCAGGACCGAACTTAGGATTGTGCATGGCAGGAGGAAATGTTCCTTTTTTTTGGGCTTCAACAAAAGTTTCCATTTTATATACACCAATACCGAAGATAACTGTTGGGAACTTGGGCTCCACAAACCGGTAGTGAGCAAAATCCTCGGAGGCAATAATCCTGTCGCTCTTAAACAGCTGGGGGACATTCTTTTTAAATGCCTTAACTATTCTGCGAGTCAATTTGGGATCATTATAAACCGATGGACACCTTACAACTTCTGTAAAAACCGGCATCCTGTCTTTTGGAAATCCTGATGCTATTGCAGTCCCTTCAGCAACCCGTTTTACTGATTTTACAAGCGTATCTAAAAGTTTGTCAGGATAAGCACGAATAGTTAAAGCCATTTTTACTTCCTCAGGTATAATATTTCGTGCAGTACCTCCATGAATAGATCCAACAGTAATTACAGCAGGTTCTTTAGAATCTGTCTCCCTGCTTATTATTGTCTGGAAAGCTTCAATCATACTGGCAGACAGAACAATCGGGTCCTTGCTTCCATGCGGATATGCTCCGTGACCGCCAATCCCTCTGACTGTTATATCTACAGAAGAAGAGCCTGCAAACATATAGCCTTCTTTATAAGAGACCATAACAGAAGGCATGGGCATAACATGCAAAGCAAGAGCATAATCAGGGTGGGGGAACCTTTTGAAAAGTCCGTCTTCTATCATGGCTTTAGCACCGCCAATATTTTCTTCAGACGGCTGGGCAACCATCACAAGTGTTCCTTTCCATTGATTATTTAATTTCATTAAAAGACGTGCCGTTCCTATAAATACAGTCATGTGCATGTCATGGCCGCAGGCATGCATGACTGAAACCTTCTTGTCTTTTTCATCAACCGCTTTTACTTTACTTGCATATGGCAGACCGGTTTCTTCTTTTATGGGAAGCGCATCCATATCAGTACGCACCATTACAACGGGTCCGTCACCGTTTTTATAAACACCGACGACACCATACCCCCCGATATTCTCTGTTACCTCAAAACCGGCCTTTTCAAGTTCTACAGCCATTTTTTTAGATGTTTTCTTTTCCTGCCGGGAAAGTTCAGGATGTGAATGTAAATATTTATATAATTTCACAAGGGATTTCGAAT
Source organism: Desulfobacterales bacterium (assembly GCA_018693105.1). Lineage (GTDB taxonomy): Bacteria > Desulfobacterota > Desulfobacteria > Desulfobacterales > SURF-7 > JABHLN01. Next base: position 25,350 of record JABHLN010000033.1, read on the forward strand.
TTTTTTTAATTAATGACGAGTGATCACTGCCAAAAGCAATAACAGGAATAAGGGTAACAAGAAGTATTAAACAAAAAAATATTTTCCTCACTTTTTTCTCCTATTTATATTTATGTATTCATTAGATGCATCTATTCAGGAAACTATCTTACTTTAAAGAAGTTTACTCAATATTCTTTATACAAAGTGGAAAAACGGCATACACATGCAGATATTAAGTCCTGTAGAAAGGCTTGAGTATCTCGTGATAAAGTGGCTGGGTTTTCCTTGCCTGGACAAGGAAGGATTATTCCTTTTTAATCGATTCAGATATTTCTTGAATCCTTTTAGAAATATCCCTGACAGTCATTCTCCGATTTTCAACCCACCATTTTGCCTTGTTTATACCATGCCACTCCTTGAGGAAAATATCAAAAGCCTTTTCTGAAAGTTGTTTTTCATCATCAGTATTAAACTTGAGACTTTTTTCCAGATAATCAACCTTGTTGATCATTTCTGACCTGATCTTTTCTGCCCATGAAATCTGTTTTTGAGTACCTTTAAGCTCTGAAAAACCGATAGACTGATGAGCCTTTTCAAGGTTTTCAGTCTGCTTTTTGAAATATTCTTTTTTACAGTCTTTACAATACCAGTTTTTATTGTCCACCAGAAAAAGGTTTTTCTCATGGCTCTCAAATAGCTGCGTTTTGAATATGGATCGGCATGTACGACACTTTACGTCATAAGTAGATAGTTCTTCAGTCATATTTCCAAAATGGCCCGAAAGCCTCC
>JABHLN010000033.1:26130-35045 GCA_018693105.1 Desulfobacterales bacterium
GGATCGGCATGTACGACACTTTACGTCATAAGTAGATAGTTCTTCAGTCATATTTCCAAAATGGCCCGAAAGCCTCCCTTTTTATTATAATTTTCAATCCGGAGTATGATCTGCAGCAAAAAAACTCAATTGATTCCACTCTTCATCACCAGTTCTTTCCATAAGGGAAATTTCCAGTTTCCTGTCACTGATATTCATCACCGCAAAAGTCGGCGGGCTGGCAGAACCGGCATACTGATCACCTGGGTTACAAATAATAGTATCATCTCTTTTTTCCAGCATGGATTTGTGCGTATGACCGAAAAGCAATACACCGGCATTTTCTCTTTTTGCCATGTCGCACATATCCTTAATGTGTCGATCATACTCTGATTTCATCTGATAAGGATTAATTTCAGTCTGGTTTCCATGGAGTATGAAAAAAACCCATCGGTTAATATTCAATACACGCGAAATCGGATAATCCATCCCGTGATCCTCATTGCCTTTAATACCACAAAACTGAATACCAAATTCTTCTGCAACATTGTTTCCGTCAGCCACACCGTCACCAAGATGAATTATCAGGTCAAAATGTCCCATGTGTGATATAGTCTTATAAATTTCTTTTCTGTTACCATGTGTATCGGAAAAGACTGCAACCCGTTTTATATCTGATTTGGTTTTCATAGCCTAATACTTAAAGTTATTAAAAAGTTATTGATCGTAAATCCCGCTATAGCGATTAATATGAATTTTATACTTAGCAATCGACTATCTTTTTTAAGATAGCTTCAAGAGCCTAAACGGAAATATTGGAAAAAATTTCCGCACCTGCTTTCAAAGCTCTATCATATTGCCCGAACCAACTTATTTGAAGTATGTTCCGAATCGTAAGCAAGCTTTGTTTTATTCTGTTAACAATTTTATTTCAATCTTTTTTTCAATATAATCAATTTTAACACCATTCCTTTATCATATGATTATAACTATTTATAAAATATTTAATGAATAATCCGATTCGCAGGCCCGGGTAATTAATGATCTCCATTAAAGAGTTAGCAACACTATTTTCATGTTTGTTTTATTTGACAAAAAAGTATATAAATAAAAAACACTAAATACAGAAATTTCATTTGAATAGATAATTGAATATTATGCAATTCATAATACGTTTAGAAGGTTTCATTAAATGAAAAAGAAGATTCTAGTAGTTGACGATGATCACATGATGTTAAAATTCATGTCAAACCTTCTGGAAAGCAAAGGCCATGAAGTTGTTACAGCCAAAGACGGATTCGATGCTATTAATATCCTGACAAATTTTGTCCCGGATATAATGTTTGTTGATCTTATCATGCCTCAGTTAGATGGTGACAAATTATGCCGTATCGCCAATAAAATGCATGATTTAAAGAACTGTTATATTGTAATTCTATCAGCAGCGGCTGCAGAGCTTGATTTCGACTATACTGAAATTGGTGCTGATACATGTATTGCAAAGGGTACATTCAGTTCAATGGCAGAACACATTCTTGCGTCAATAAAAGAATCAGAACAACCGGAAAGGATTACGACTCCAAAACCGATAATGGGCCTTGAGGCTGTATATACAAGGCAGATAACAAAAGAATTACTTTCCAGAAACCGTCACCTTGAAACCATACTGGAAAGTATGCAGGAAGGGATTCTTGAGATATATTCTGATCATGTTGTATATGCTAACTCCACTGCTATTAAAATATTTGATATGCCCATTGAAAAAATACTGACTTCATATCCACCCGACCTGTTTAAAGATGAATCCAGACTATATGTTGAAGATTTGATAAAAGGGAAAAAACCCGCTGTTTCAAATACTGAACCGATTAATAACGTGTGGCTAAACAATAAACAGTTGACTCTGCAATATCTGCCTGTAAAAGATGAAAACTCATCCATAATAATTATAAATGACATAACCGAACAGAAAATACTTCAAGATCGCCTGGTTAGTTCTGAAAGGCTGGCAGCCACCGGTCGTCTTGCAGCCTCTATTGCACATGAAATCAATTCTCCTCTTTTAAGTATCACCTCTCTCTTGAGTTTAATCAGGAAAACACATACTGATGATGAAGAGCTTGGCCAAAACATTGAACTTCTTGAAGAGGCTTTTTTAAGAATAAGAGATACCGTAAAAAACCTTCTTGACCTCAGCAGGCCAACTAAAGACACAAAACATCCGTTAAATATCAACAAAGTTATAAAAAACATACTTGCGCTTTTAAAAAATCACTTTGTAACCTCAAATATCAAAATAGATTGTGATCTTTTTTCAGACCTGCCGGATATAAAAGGTTCACCGCAACAGCTTGGCCAGGTCTTTATGAACCTTTTTAATAATGCAGTTGAGGCAATAAAAGAGACATCATATATCGAGGGAGAAATTTCCGTTCAAACAAGAGTGAATAATGAAAATATTATTATAACGGTTTCAAATAATGGTCCACATATCCCCGAACAGGACATGAAACATATTTTTGATCCTTTTTTTACAAGGAAAAAAAATATGGGAACAGGAATAGGTCTCTCCATTTGTAAGAATATAATAGAAGATCATGGCGGGACAATTACTGCCGAGAACATAAAAAAAGAAAGGGTTCTTTTTTCAATAACCTTACCTGCAAATCAATTATAAATACATTCTCTATCTAAAAAACACATCTATAATCCGATAGTTGCCTTCTCTTCAGTTTCAAGATGGTTACTTATATACTACTTTTATACCGGGCTTTCGCTTCAATAAATGCACAGCCCTGGAACACAATATGCATTTTTGCGATGGGTTATAATTGTAAACTATATCAAGCCACCGCCGGTAAGGCGATGGCTTGATATCTTATTTCTCAGAGTACTTTGCACTACCAAAACCAAGTATTGGGTAAAATATAAACGACAGCAGAATCAAGCCGGCTGCAAAACCGCCGCCTTTTCCAAAATTCCTGGCAATACCGATATTAACAAGTATTAAAGCAATAATATTTGCAATCGGAATAAAGAAAAGAATTAGCCACCATCCGGGTTTACTGGCAATTTTTAAAAGAATATATAGATTATAGAAAGGTACAAGGGATGCCCACCCTGGCTGGCCTGCTTTAGAAAAAACTTTCCAGATTGCAGCAATCATAAAAATGAGAATCGCCAGTTGAATAATTATTACGATAGTTGAATCGCCGCTATTCATTTTTTACCTCCTTTTTTGTTTGTTGATATGAAGAATGACAGTTAATTATCAGACTATCTATAATTGAGACTGAATTTTTGCTATAGACCACTTTTTTATCCAGAGGATTTTACTTCTATGTAACCTACAATTATTATTAATATATTTCAACATTATTCTGAATTTGTCTATTAAAGTCAAGACGCTATATCGGTTATTCTTTCCTTGACAGAGAACTCTCTTTTATGCATAATTTATTTTCAAAAAAACACATCGTTACATTTTATAGAACAGACCGGTTTCAATATTTCCATCATAAAGTACCGGCCTTAGTATAGCTCATTTTTTTACCGTATTAAATATTTCAATCAAACTGCCAGAATGAGGATAACTTTTTTTAAAAATGCAAATTTATGCAAAGGTCTCAGGAGGTATTATAATGAAAAAGTTTTTTTTATTACCCTGTATTATATTCCTTATGCTTATTTCAAAATCATATGCATCAGAAGCTGATGCAATAATCGGTGAATGGTATACCGATTCAGGAAAATCGATTGTTGAAATACAAAAATGTGATTATAGTTATTGTGGTAAAATAACATGGCTCAAAGAACCAAAGTATGAAGACGGAACAGAAAAAATAGACAAGGAAAACCCTGAAGTTTCCAAAAGGAATACTCCTATTATTGGCCTTACAATAATTCAGGATTTTAAATATAAAGGAAGCAATAAATGGAGTGACGGTAAAATATATGACCCTGAAAACGGCAAGACATATTCCTGTAAAATGAAGCTTAAGGGTAACAAACTCAAGGTCAGAGGCTATATAGGTATTTCTCTGCTCGGCAGAACTACAGTATGGGAAAAAAAGATGTAAAATATTAAATATATCTGAAAGGAGATTGTCATGATTAATAGACTATTGTTTTTATTAACAGCTTTATGTTTTATATTTTCTGCCGGTACCGGTTTTTCACAAGATAAAGAAATCCTGGGTATAAAATTCCCCGGAGAAAAAGTTGTAGAAGGAAAAACCTTGAAACTCAATGGTGTAGCTTACTTGAAAAAATACGGATTCGTAAAGGTTTATGCCGGAGGATTTTATCTGGAAAACCCCACAAAAAACCCTTATGAAGCAATCGAATCAGAACAGGTAAAGCATTTTGATCTACATTATCTGACAAGTAAGGCCACGGCAAAAAAGCTCCAGGATGGTTTTAAGGAATTAATGATAAAATGTAATTCACCATCCCTTGTTTCTGCTCATCGTGAAGATATTGAAAAGCATGCATCATGGATGGACAAGGATATGGCTCCTGGAAAAACCTCAAAAACAACATATGTTCCGGGTGTAGGCCTGATCGTTGAGTATCAGGAGGAAGTGAAAGGCACAATCCCCGGTAAGGAATATGCCCAGATGTATTACCGCTATATATTTGGTGAAAAAGCGGATAAAAAAATAAAAAAGGGTTATCTCGGACAATAGAAGCTATCCGTTTACAAATTGAGGCCTTTGTATAGATCTCATATTTTATATAAAATAAAATGAATAAAATAATAATGAAGCTGGCCATTTCTAAGGTCAAGGGAATGGTTTGTCCTGTCGATAATAAATGTGAAATCTGCCGAAAAAACATTACCGAACGAAAGCAAAATGAAATAATTAAAATAAAGGGAATGCCCACTGAAATAGGGATTTTAGTATGTGGAAACTGTTTTGACAATATTCAGATCGCAATAGGGGAAATATCTGAAGAATATTGACCGAATTCCCAATGGTAAATTCATGTAACACTCTGCTGCCTGATTTTCGGAGTATTTCAGCGATAAAAAATCAATTATAATATACCTCAGGCTTGATGCTTCAGTAAAATATTATAACCTATGGATAAGCAATCCCCCTTGAACGGACATATGCATTAAATAATGATTGATCAGGGCAGGTATACTTTTAACATGTCAAAATTCTATTCACGTTATAACACAGAATATAGAGACTTTTTTACGACGCCATCAAACTTGACAATCTGCGCCTGAAAAGATACAAAATAGGCACCAGAAATACAACTGACCTGATAAGGAGGATATATGAAAAAGGTCTTATTTTTATTTTTTGCAATTATTTTTGCTGTAGATGCTCATGCCCAGACTCCAATGGAGTGGATCATGAAAGGTGCTAATTCTTCAAACTCGAAAATTGCAGCTAAATATTACACAAATGCCATTAAAGCTGAACCTTCAAACGCAAATATATATATTCTAAGGGCTATTTCAAAACGTGATATAAAAGACTATAAAGGTGCCCTTGACGATATAAATAAGGTTATAAAACTGGAACCGGATAATATAGATGCGTACTATATACGGGGAGACCTCTATAAGAATATGGATAACAGACTTGAGGGTTTCGCTGATTTTAAAAAAATCAAGAAGATAAAAATTAAAGGTGATATATTTAATTTCAAAACCTTAGATGAGAAGAAAATGAAAGATGTCCAGGAAGATGCAAATAAAATCTTTGATAGTGCACTATATAAATTTAAAGTTAAAAAAGATTTCAAAGGAGCAGCCGAGGACATTTACAAACACATAAATATCATCGGAAAACCCGTCGGTAATACAGTACTTTTTTATCTTGCACTGGCGGAAGAGCAAAACGGAAACATCAATAAGGCTATTATCACTTACACTACGTTAATACAGCATTATTATATATCCAGTATTAAAGCTTATAAGAAAAGATCGGTTTTAAAAAAACAAAAAGGTGACGAACTAGGCGCGTTAGTTGATATGGAAATTTATAAAAATGAGCTTCGTATTAGAATGAAGTCTAAAATTTCCAAATGGGATGATGCAATAAAGCAAAAACCCAAATATTCTTTTGCATACTTGCAAAGAGCAAAACTTAAAATCAAAACCTATGAATTAAAATCCGCATTGAAGGACATCAACACAGGCTTGAAATTTTCTCCGGATAATAAACGATTAAAAAAATTAAAAAAGAAAGTTACGGCACAAATAGCTTTGAAAGAATAAGATCTCTGTTGTAGTTAAAGTAAGTTGGAAGAAGGATATAATGAAGAGAATTATTTTAATAACTTTAGAAATATTGTTTGTTAGTTTCCTGTTTACTTTACCGGTATTAGCTGATGATTCTATTAAGGGTGCAATTTCCCTGTCTGAAGCAATAAAAACAGCTGTTGAAAACAACTTCAGCGTTAAAGAAGCTGTTGAAAACCATAAAGGTTCAATTCAGGAAAAGAAAAGCGCCCTTGCAGATATGTTTGCAAAGACCTCGGCAAATTATTCATTTACAAGTCTTCACAAGGGTCCTGTTATGAAGACTATGCCTGTCGAAACACAGGTCGCAGACAGGACCCAGTATCACTGGGATATAACACTTATCCAGCCTTTATTTACCGGTTTTGCTTTAAAAACCCGTTATGATATGACCGGTCTCGGTGTAAGGATAAAGGAACTCGAAAAAGAACAAACCATTCTGGATGTAATACAGAAGGTAAAATCATCGTATTTCAATGTACTTTTGACAAGAAAAATGCTTCAGGTTACTGATGACGCTGTAAAAAGTCTTGAAGCCCATGAAAGCGATGCACAGAAATACTACAATGAGGGTCTAATTCCTTATAATGATCTTTTAAGAGCAAAGGTTGCTCTTGCAGATGTTGTGCAGAACAGGGAAAAGGTAAATGCCGGTGTAAGTATGTCAATATCTCATCTAAATATGCTTATGGGGGTTGATATAAACAAAGAAACTGAAATCATTGACAATGTTGTTATAAACCCTTCCAAATACAATCTTGATACGCTTATTAATGAGGCCATGAAAAACAGACCTGTAATAAAGGCGCTTGGACTAGGCTTGAAAACCCTTGAAAAAGTAATCAAGATTGAACAAAGTGCATATTATCCTGAGATAGCATTGGTTGGAAGATATGAACAGAATGGAAACAATCCCGAAGTAACTGAGAATGACTTCAACAATGTAGTCAATGCCAACCTCACAATTCAGGCAAAATGGATCTTTTTTGAATGGGGTAAAGTCCGCTATAGGATTTTAAAAGCAAGGCATGATAAGCAGGCAATGATAGAAAAAATAAAAGGAATTGAAGAAGGTATAAAACTTGAGATAAAGAATGCATTCCTGAATCTGAATGTCGCGGAGAAAAACATTAAAACAGCGGAACAATCACTAGGACAGGCCAAGGAGAACTGGCGCATCACTAACCTGCAGTTCAACCAGCAGATTGCAACAACTACGGAAGTTCTTGATGCAAGGACATTCCTCAATCAGGCAGACACAAACTACTACAAATCTCTTTACGGATATTTAATATCCCTCAGCGAACTTGAAAGGGCAGTAGGGAAAAACCAGAACCGGTCTTAAAAAAGATTGAGTTCAAGAACAAGGCCCAAATTTATATTACTACTATAGGTAGAAAATAATTACATGTCTGTGGAAAGACCCAAGCATCCCAAAACTAATACAATAAAAGAGATGTATTGATACCGGTATAAGACAAACTTAATATACCGACAGTCATATATTCTATTTTTTTTAAGGAGGAAAAAATGCCGGATATGGATGAAATGAAAGATGGGAAAAAATACTTCACCGATGTACCACAAAAGACAGAAGGTTTTTTTCTCAAGGGATCAAATTCACTTGACTGGGGAATGAAAAACAGGTTAGCGCGAATTTTTAATCCTGAATCCGGGCGGACTGTAATGCTGGCCATCGATCATGGATATTTTCAGGGGCCAACAACCGGTCTGGAACGAATAGATTTAAATATACTTCCATTGGTGCCATACGCAGATACACTTATGCTCACAAGGGGAATACTCAGGAGCGTTGTTCCGCCTTCAATGACCCAGCCCATAGTACTAAGAGTTTCCGGCGGAACCAGTATACTTACTGAGCTGTCCAACGAAGAGATTGCCGTAGATATAGAGGAGTCTATACGTCTTAACGTTTGTGCTATGGCTGTGCAGGTTTTCATAGGTGGTGAACATGAAAAAGAATCCATTATTAATATGACAAAAATGGTAGATATTGGTTCTCGTTATGGAATTCCAACTCTTGCGGTAACTGCAGTAGGCAAGGATATGAACCGGGACGCCCGGTATTTCAGGCTTGCCACCAGAATTTGTGCCGAACTGGGCGCGCATTATATTAAAACATATTATATCGACGAAGGTTTTGAAACTGTCACATCATCCTGCCCGGTTCCTATAGTCATGGCCGGCGGAAAAAAAATTCCAGAACTGGATGCTTTAACCATGGCATATAACGCAATACAACAAGGTGCAAGCGGTGTCGATATGGGTCGGAATATCTTCCAGGCTGAATCGCCAGTGGCAATGATCCAGGCAGTGGGTGAGGTTGTCCACAATAATGAAACCCCGGAAAAGGCATTTGACCTCTATAATACAATTAAAAATCAAGGATAATGGCGTCGTAAAAATCTCCATCTTCTGCGTTATAATGTTTGCCCAGATGTTCGACATACTCAATGTATGCCTTCACACCTGGCCAAACATTATGCCTTGTATATGAAGATTTTAACTTAGCCATTGGTTACACTTTTCATGGCCTTTATATTGAATTAATATGATGAAAGTTGCTACCTGGTATAATAATAAGGACATTAGAATTGAAAAGGTCCCAAAACCAAAACCCGGCCCAAATGAAATGCTGGTCAAAGTCATATCA
>JABHLN010000034.1 GCA_018693105.1 Desulfobacterales bacterium
CAGGAGATCCTTCCTTTTAATGTTATGAGAGCCCTTCATACTAACCTTGCCATAATCTGGGTCACAATTGGATGGCTTGTCGGCGGAATGCTTATTGCTCCTCTGGTCGCTGACGAAGACTTAAAATTCCCCTGGCTGGTTGACGTTCTTTGGATTGCCCTGTTGGTTGTTGGTGCAGGTGGTCTTATCGGTATATATGCCGGAGCTCAGGGCTGGTTGCGTGAATCATGGTTTTGGCTGGGCAATGAGGGCCGTGAACTTCTCAACCTGGGACGGGTTTGGGATATCGGTCTTGTCATCGGGTTAGTATTATGGTTTGGGATGGTTTTTTCTGTAATCCGTAAAGCTAAAACCAACAATATTTTTGTCGGAACAATTATCTGGTCAGCTTTTGGTATTGCCACTTTATATATCGCAGGAATGATGCCTGTCCATAAAATAATGCCTAATTATACTGTTGATGATTATTATCGATGGTGGGTTGTTCACCTTTGGGTTGAATTGACATTTGAATTATTCGCTGCAGGTGTTATCGCATTTTTGACAGTTGCACTGGGGCTTGTTACCAGAAAAACTGCAGAAAAAGTCATGTTATTTGAACTTTTTTTAATTATGTTAAGTGGTACTTTAGGAGTCGGACATCATTATTGGTGGCAGGGGCTTGATGAGTATTGGGTTGCAATTGGTGGAATTTTTTCTGCTCTTGAACCTTTACCCCTCGTTCTTTTAATGATTGAAGCTATTAAAGAAAGAAAACACATCAAAGAAAAGGGAGAAGAATTTTATTTTGCCCTTCCATTTCTATGGGTTGCAGGTTCAGCAATTATGAACTGGTATGGAGCAGGTTTTCTTGGAATGGTTATAAACACTCCAACCATCAATTACTTTACCCACGGGACACAGTTGATTCTACCCCATGGACATGCTGCATTGTTTGGTGCTTTTGGATTTATAGCCATTGCTTTTATTTATATGACTGCCCGCGCCAATGCCATGGCAGAAGGTCATGAGTGGAGTAATTCATTGGGTACTGCAGGGTTTTGGCTTTCTACTCTTGGTATTATCGGCTTTGGTATTCCAAAATTGATTCTTGGGTTTGAGCAAGGGAAAATCGCCCATGATATGGGATATTATTTTGCAAGATTACCAGATGCGCTTAACCATATGAGTTTTTGGAAGCAAATTAGCATACTCCCGGATGGTTTGGTTATTTTTGGAGCTGCAATTATTTTTTACGATCTGGTAACAAAGATCTACTTTCCCAAAAAAACATAGTCACAAATAAAGTTATTACAGATCAAAGCAAGGAGAAGACGGAATTCTTCTCCTTGCTCGATCCAAATTTCATGACAGATACAGGAGGAAAGATTTCTCTGGATCAAGAAAAACGTGGAAAGATACAAAGAAGAATGACTAAACTTAATGTATTGATAGTGGAAACGAAAAAGAGGCTGCCTGCCAATTCTACCAAACCGCCTGTCCTTTTGGATTTATTAAAATATGAGGATAAATATGATCTATTGCTCAAAGAATTAAATAAATTTAAAACAAGTGAATAATGACGGATGAGATAGCGCAAGATAACCAAACTCTCGATAAACATTTATCACAAATACGTGACGCAATATTGAAAATTATTGAAAGCTGCAACTTTTACTTATAAAGTATGGAGGCGGATGTCTTTGATTCCTGTCTAAAAACCTGCAGCCTTCAAAAAAAGAATATTGTTCTCAAGGTGAACATGGTGGTGCAGATCATCTTCGAATTCTTTGAGTTTCTCGTAGGTAACTGCAAACGTATTGCAGGCATCCCCCGGTATCGCATAATCATTTGCAAGATTGCGGATTTCATGGATTGCATCACCGACGTCCTCGTGCTCGCGGTGAAGTTTTTCAAGAGATACTTTGATCTTTTCACAATCCTCGCTCAGGAGTGTCGAACCTTTCTTTCTGACTATTTCAACTCGTTTAATTGCAGGGAAAAGAACCTCCTCTTCTTCACGTAGATGTCCTGCCATATCGGATACGATTTTATCAAAAATAGTTGCTATCTTAATCACCTCAGGGTGGTTGCTTCCGTGGACATCCGCAATTTTATGGGCATAAGAGGCAATCGGCTTCATCTCCTTATTAAGGTATGCATGATGCGTATTGACAATGTAGTCGGCAAGAAAAGACAGTTCCCAGGCCGTATAATTCTGGTTCTGTTCAATCGGGACACTCTTTACGGCTTCGATTTCTAATTGAATTGCTTCAAAATCGAGACCTTTTGCAAGGCAGGCAGTTATAAGAAGTTCTTGTCCACCGCAGCAAAAATCTATCCCGTATTTCTCAAAAATCCCGGCAGTCCTGTAATCCTCGGCAACGATGTCACCGATCTTTTTTTGTGGGCTTTTATATGTTGTCATGATAACTCCTATTCATGAATTATAATAAGGGGGAGGAACTTTATAATTTGCTTTTTTAAATATCCATAGGTACTGACTTGATCAGCATTTAGATAATTATAATTTATTACAACTATATCACAGTGCGGCAGAAATAACCATTTTATTTCCAAAGCTGAAATTTAGAAAATAGCATAGTGGCAGTGATAAATAATTCAAATTCCAGAGGGGAAAAAATGAATGGCTGGAGCAGTTTAACGACAAATATGATTCTATATTGTAAAAACTGGGAAGAAACTGTCAAGTTCTATAAAGATGGACTATCTCTTCCAGTGAATTTTAGTAACGACTGGTTTGTTGAATTTTGTTTGGCTGAGAATTCAAATCTGAGTATTGCAAATGATCAAAAATCTACAATAAAAAGCTCAGAAGAAAAGGGTATTACCATTACCCTGCAGGTACAAGATATTGATGCAGTATGGGAAAAGTTTGCGAAAAGAAAACTTGATCCAACAAAAATCAAACGCCACCCTTGGAATGCGAGAGTTTTCTATCTTTTGGATCCTGAAGGACACCGGATAGAAATCTGGCAGCTCCATAAGCAGGCTGAAAAATAAAAAGAAGTTTATCAGAATTCCAGTGGGAAAAAACCTCAAAAATAAATCTTTAAATAGTAAGTATTGAAATATTTCTGATAGCGACTATAGATGGTATATAAGCTCAGAATCGTCTGATAATTTTCCGTAATGACTGGCAGATCAATTGATCGCTTATTTCTGAATGCTGAAACTCAAGCTTAATTTATCCTACACGTAATAATCGGAGGCCCTTAAAAAATCAACAATACCTGATGTATGCTTCTTTTACCCGATATTGCACTTATCGGTTATTAGCCACATCTGTCTAAATAATTTTTGACATAAGATTATATATATTATTCTGCACTTTATTCTTTTCGTGGCGAACACAATATATTGTGGTGCAAAGAAATGCTACAAAGTTGTGATATCTGAACGATACCTTAAATCTGTTTCAAAATATTTGTGTTGTGTTTTTTGGATATCTAAAATAACTGACTTATAAATACTATTTTAGATCTGATTTGCATGCATCGACGTAATTTAAGACATATAAGCACCTTGAAGGTTATATATCCAAACCCTTGCCATATGATTATACATGAAAGATTGTACGTATAGTATGCTTCTCTGCGCAAACGGTCAAATGTTTTATGGTTCATGTCATATCAAGCAGGTTATAATTTTTTTTGTTAATTACCTTAAAATGATAACATTATAATACATCATTGGTTCATTTTTTGACCAACTGAATTTCTGGAGGATTTTCTGATGGCTGATAAACCAAGCTATGAAGATTTAGAACAAAAGGTAATGGAGCTACAGAAAGAAGCAGTGAAACGAAAACTGGCAGAAGAAGCGCTGCGCGATAGTGAAAAACGTTTTCGTGAAATTATCGAGGATGTTTCGAATATAGCTGTTCAGGCATATGATGAGAAAAGACGGGTAACTTTTTGGAACCAGGCAAGTGAAAAACTATATGGTTATAGTAATAATGAGGCTTTAGGGAAGAAACTTGAAGATCTTATTATACCTTCATTTATGAAAGAAGGAGTAAAAAATCTCCATCACAGATGGATTGAGTATGGTGAAAAGATACCTGCAGAAGAGCTTAACCTGATAAATAAAAGTGGTAATATAGTACCGGTGTTTTCCTCCCACGCCATGAATGAAACAATTCATGGGAAAGAAATGTTTTGTATTGATGTTGACCTTAGACCTATGAAAAATGCAGAAGAAGCTTTAAAGGAAAGCGAGGAGCGTTATAGACTGGTTGCAGATGCTACTACGGATGGGTGTTTTGATCACAACCTGTTAACTGATGAAGTTTATTATGGGGATCGATGTGAAGAAACGCTGGGGTATGCTCCTGGAACAATTGAACCGCATAGAAACTCATGGTCCAAATTAATTCATCCTGATGATATGTCAAAAATTGAATATATTTTACAGGATCATCTTGAGAATAAAACGCCTTACTTCGAGGCAGAATACAGGTTCCGAAACAGAAGTAAAGATTGGAAATGGATATTGAGTCGAGCTAAAGTTGTAGAATGGGATGAAGCGGGGGCTCCGGTAAGATTAATTGGAGCACATCAGGACATCAATTATCGAAAACAATTGGAAACCAAGATTCGCCAGTCTCAGAAAATGGAGGCGCTTGGGACGCTTGTTGGTGGTATCGCTCATGAGTTTAATAATATTCTCGGTATTATTTTAGGTAATACGGATTTGTCACTGGATGATGTTCCTGAGTCCAACCCTGCTTATTACAGTCTTAATAAAATTAAAACCGCCAGCTTGCAGGCAAAAGATATAGTAAGACAACTTCTAAGTTACATTCATAAAGCAGACTATGAAAAAAAGATTATGAAAGGAATTCCGGTAATTAAAGACTCTATCAATTTGATACAATCGACTATTCCAGCTAACATTCAAATTCGCCAGAATATGCAGGCCACATCTGATACTATTCTGGCAGACCCGACACAAATCCATCAGATAATTCTAAATATATTTACCAATGCAGTTCATGCAATGGAAGATGATGGAGGTGTTATGGAGATAGAAACACATAATGTGAATCTGGACAAAAAATCAGTTTTTATCGATCCTGATTTGATTCCCGGGAAGTATTTAAGAATAATAATTAGCGATACCGGCAAGGGGATTGAACCTGAAATTATTGATAGAATCTTTGATCCGTTTTTTACAACAAAAGGAGTTGGAAAAGGTTCCGGTATGGGCTTATCAGTAGTACAAGGTATAGTTAAGGGCTATAAAGGTTCAATTTCAGTTGAAAGTGAATACGGTAAAGGATCTATCGTGAAGATATTTTTTCCCGTTATTGAAGAAGAGTTATTAAAACCTGAAGTTATTGACAAGCTTCCAGTCGGTAATGAAAGGGTACTATTTATTGATGATGAAGAATTGATGGTGAATACGGTAAAACGAATGCTGGAGAGTCTTGGGTATCATGTTGAGACTGAAACGAGCCCTGTATACGCACTTGAGCTTTTTCAATCTAATCCCGACCAATTTGATCTGGTGATTACAGATATGGCTATGCCCAATATGTATGGTGATAAGCTTGTTAAAGAAATTTTAAACATCCGTCCTGAAATGCCAATAATCATCTGTACAGGGTTTAGTTACAAAATATCTGAAGAAAGTGCCATGGAAATAGGTTGTAAAGCCTTTGCCATGAAACCATTGAACATCGAGGATTTTGCAGTAATAATTCGTGAGGTATTGGACGAAAAAGGTTAGAAAATAATACATTACCGTTTTCAATCGTGAACCTATTTTTTTTAGATGTATCTAATTTTCATAATTAAGCCGATTAAAAATTTTATATGAAAAAATCAATTATCCTCTTATATATAATCCTGATTACCGGAAAGTTCATATTGGCAAGTAATGTAGATCTTTTTGGAGATGAAGCGTTCTACTGGCAGTGTGCCCAAAGGCCTGATATCTCTTACATCGATCATCCACCGTTGACCGCCATGCTTGTCAGGTCAGGTGTTGAGCTTGTAGGTAATACACTATTGGGCGTACGTTTCCTTTTTTTGATTTGCGGCATGATTTTCCCTTTTGCTGTCTATGCTCTGGCAAAGCCCCTCGCAGGTAATCGAAATGCATGGCTTGCTGCCGGGGCAACACTCGTATTTCCGGGTACCGCACATTTTGGTATAGTTGCCATTCCTGACGTACCAATGTTATTGTTTGTTGTTCTTTCATTATTGTTCTTTGAGAGGGCAACGCGTGATGGGTCATTGAAAGAGTGGTTGTTGACAGGGGTTTTTGGAGCTATGGGCCTTCTCACCCATTACAGGTTCATTCTTCTGCCCTTTGGGGCATTTCTTTATTTGATTCTTATACCTCGGGGGCGTTTACATCTTCGACATAAGGGTCCCTGGCTGACCGGCATAATACTTATTTTTAGTCTAATACCGACCCTGATAAATAATCTCAGAACTGATTTTGAACCTGTTAATTACTATTTTGCAGGACGGCATGGACTGGGCCTCAGTTATGATAAATTTTTGAATTTTATTTTCGAACAGGTTTTTATTACAACTCCATTTTTTTTTATTACCTTGCTGGTTGTTTTGGTGATGCTTATACAAAAATCCCGGAAAGGTAATGACAGGGCAACGCTTTTTTTTATTTTATCTTTCACTCAATTATTTGTTTTTTTTATAGCCAGTCCCTTTGAAACCACGGAATTGACGACGTTGCACTGGACAATATCCGGGTATGTCATTCTTCTTCCATATCTTCCGGAAACATTACGTAATTTTGTTATCGTAAGGCCGAGTATATTTAGAAAGGTAATTACAGGGTTGGTGCCTGGAATAGGGGGGGTGGTAATTCTGATGGTTATGATTGAATTGGGGACAGGATTTCTTAAGCTTGGAGACTTACGCCTGCCGTTCATAGGCTGGTCAGAAGTGGGTGAAAAGGCACGCAGGGAATTTCTACCTGGTATGCTTAAAGTAAATAAAGGGCGTCCCATAATAGTCGCTGATAATTACGTGCTTGGAGCAAATCTTGCGTTTTTCATGCATGACCTCTCGGATATATACATATTTGATCATGCAAAAAATCGTATGCATGGTAGGTCATATCAATACCGTATCTGGAATAGAGACGAGCAGGGACTGCTTTTAAATACAGGCCGAAATGTTCTTTTGATCATGGAAAGAACTGCCAATGGAAGGTATGAAAGCTGGCAATTCCAAAGGAATTTTTGTTCCCTGTTTGAATCTATAGAGTATCTTGATGAACTGAGAATATTAAATAGCAGAAAACGCTTTGTTTTTCTATTCGGGTATAATCTTTTAGCAGACAATATCCAACCAGCAGACCTGTATGGAACAAGATCATGCAAACTGGATATTATAAGCTGTCTTGAATTACCGGTAGCAGGAAGTAGTATTTCAGGGAAAGTAAAGGTTAATGGATGGGCTTTTAAAGATGATACCGGTATTTTCAGTGTTGAAGTCATGATTGATAACATGAAGGCAGGCGTAGCCAAATATGGAATATCCCGGGGTGATGTACAAAAAGTTTTTAAAGGTTCTTCGGACCCAAATCATCCAAATACCGGTTTTACTTTTAACTGGGATAGTAGGAGAATAAACCCCGGAAAGCATTTAATTGCTATAAAGGTAAACACTTTAGATGGTAAGCAAAGCATATTGCATGAACGAGAGATAATAGTTGTTCCGTCAGAAAATAATTAAAAAATGTATATGCCCCCCTTTTTATTATTTATGTTCACTTGTATGTAAAGACTTTGAAATTATGGAGGCCGGTCATACTTAATTTAATTCTGAAATAATGCCAATAAAGATATACGTTCCTTTTCCCAAGGGTTGCTATTTTAAATTATATAAATTATAAAATATCTTGTTGTCATGGAGTTACGTTCAGCCATTTACTTTATTTTAAACTATTAACAGTCATACCTTTTGTAGTATCCTGCAACACTTTTATAAAGTAAACGCTCAATGATTATCTAAAGGATGTGAAATATGAGTTTAAAACCTTTCCAGGAGAAGATTCTCAGACAGCTTATACAACAAGAAACCCTTCTTTCAAGACTTTATGCACTCTTCTCAAAGCAATTCCCTCAGCAAAAAGAGTTCTGGGAGAAACTTTCGA
Source organism: Desulfobacterales bacterium (assembly GCA_018693105.1). GTDB lineage: Bacteria > Desulfobacterota > Desulfobacteria > Desulfobacterales > SURF-7 > JABHLN01. Next base: position 8,137 of record JABHLN010000034.1, read on the forward strand.
AAGAAGAGGCAAGACACTCAAAATTGATAGAAAAACTATTCGAAGCAGCAAAATCCGACCTGGTATTCTTTAACGAGGGAAAAACCAAAACATATACTTTGGAAGTTTTTATAAAAAGATTAGAAGGCATAATAGAAAAAGCTGAAAATGGCGAGTTCAATCTGTCTTCCGCACTTAGGTGTGCTGTAGATTATGAATCCTCTTTGATAGAAAAGAATGTTTTCTACTATTTTGATTCTTTGAGTGATAAAGCCAAAGGTACAATTAAGATACTCCAAGCTGAAACGATTAAACATGTTGAGCGGATTAAACGTGAACAGAAAGAAGCTATATGAATTATTCATCTGACCACCACGTTAGGGGGTTTTAATTACTACCCCTATTGACCGGAACGGTCCAATAAAAAATGAAAAAAAATTCTTTATTTGAATGGGTAAAAGCCCACCCCGAAGACCCTGCTACCAAAGCTCTCCTGCTTAGGCAACTTGAGTCGCTTGCCACAATTGATGATGATAAACTTCAAAAACGTCTCTTGAAAGAATTAATACAAAATTACGTAGCCCTTGAAAAGCGTGTTGACTCTTTGCTTAAAAACACACTCCCGGCTACGGTAGCAGAAGAAATCAAATTTGAAGACAGGTTTTTACCGCGTACTTATCAATGTACAATTATGTTTACAGACTTTGTAGGATTTACGTCTCTTGCTGAAACCATACCTCTTAACACTCTGGTTGAGATGCTGAATTTGATCTATACGGAATTCGACAATCAAATCAATTGTTTCAAGGGGACAAAGATAAAAACCATAGGTGATGCATATATGGCGGTCTTCGGAGCACCCATCGAATATGATGAACATCCGGTGTGGGCCATCAGAGCGTCTTTGGACTTAGTCCGGGTCATGGAGCATTTTAATTTAACGGCGGAGCATCCATTCAATATAAGGATAGGTATCCATACAGGGCAAGTGATGGCAGGAGTTGTCGGTAAAGAGCGTATGCAGTTTGATGTTTTTGGTGATGATGTTAATATTGCAGCCCGATTTGAATCGTCAAGTGCTGAAAACCGAATAAACATTTCCGAAAAAACGTACTCACTCTCCAAAGATTATTTTGACTTTGAGGAAAGGGGCTCAATCCAACTGAAGAATAAAGCAGATATGAGAGCATATTATGTGCTTGGAGAAAAGCATTAGAACCTATCTCAAAATAGCATGCCGGGGTTGGGGGCAGATAATCCATACATACGCGGTAGATGTGTTTTTAGCATAGGTTAGTATTTATTAGGAATAATACAAAATGACTATTGATAAAAAATATGACAGGCCGATCAAAGTGTCAGAAGGCATATACTGGGTTGGATATAGGGATGAAAAGTCCAATTTGAGCTGTAACCCCTATCTTGTTGTTCAGGGTGATAAGGCGGTATTGATAGACAGCGGCAGTCGTACAGATTTTGCTGCTGTAATGATGAAAGTTCTGCAGGCGGGAGTTGATCCTCAACAGATTGTCGGTCTGATCTACCAGCATTATGACCCCGACCTTTGCGGATCCATGTCAAACTTTATCGACATGTGTGACAACCCGGAGATAAAGATTATTTCTGAAGAAAACAGCAATGTCTTTATTTCTTTTTATATACACAGTGATAAGAATCATCTTATTGATTCGATAGATAATTATGAATACAAGTTTAACCTGAACGGGCGAATTCTTGAATTCATTAAGACTCCCTATTCCCATAGCCCTGGTAGTTTTGTAACTTTCGATAAAAGAACAAAAACTTTGTTTACCAGCGACCTGTTTGGAAGTTATTCCATAATATGGGATCTTTTTTTGGAACTGACCGAACAGTGCTATACCTGCTTAAATTTTGATGAGTGCCCTAATAAGCATATAGTTTGCCCGGTTAAAGATATCCTTGCCTTTCATAAAGAAATGATGCCAAATAAAAAGGCGTTGAGATACGCCTTAAGTATTATAAAAAAAATGAACATAGAGTGTATTGCTCCTCAGCACGGAAGTATTCTGAATAGAGAAAAAGATATTTCATTTGTCATTCATAAATTAGAGACCCTTGAAGGTGTAGGAATCGATGGGATTTTATGATTTCTCCGTTTCCGGTGATAAGCAGTAATGTATAATTTCATGTCAACTTTCTTTTTAATCATATTGATTAATATTTGAGGAGACTAAAATGATCGATTTCTTTCAACAATTCAATCCGGTTACACAGGCTTTTATTGCAACACTTTTTACCTGGGGTGTAACCGCTGCAGGCGCGGCCCTTGTTTTTTTTTCGAAGGCATTAAATCAGAAGTTAATGGATTCAATGCTCGGCTTTGCTGCCGGTGTAATGATTGCCGCAAGCTTCTGGTCTCTTCTTGCGCCGGGTATAGAGATGGCGGAACATTTAGGACATATTCCCTGGCTGACCGCAGTCATAGGTTTTATGGGCGGTGGAATTTTCATGAGACTCACTGACAAATTCCTGCCGCACCTTCATCCCGGCCTAAGTGTTGATAAAAGTGAAGGTGTAAAGACCTCATGGCAGAGAAGCACCCTCCTGGTACTTGCAATAACTCTTCACAATATACCTGAGGGTTTAGCTGTGGGAGTTGCATTCGGTGCTGCTGCAGCAAATCTTCCTGCTGCTACTATCGGAGGAGCAATCGCCCTGGCAATAGGCATCGGGATTCAAAATTTTCCTGAAGGTACGGCCGTATCAATGCCTTTGAGAAGGGAGGGGATGAGTAAGGGAAAAAGTTTTTTTATGGGGCAGGCCTCCGGTATGGTGGAACCGGTTGCAGGGGTTATAGGAGCACTATTTGTCCTGAAAATGCAAAACATTTTACCATACGCGCTCTGTTTTGCTGCAGGTGCCATGATTTTTGTTGTAGTAGAAGAACTAATCCCGGAATCCCAAAGAAAACATGAAACAGTTGATTTAGTGACAATGGCAACAATGATAGGCTTTTCGGTGATGATGATGCTTGATGTTGGTTTGGGGTGATGGCGTCGTAAAAAGTCCAATACCTGCGTTGCGCTACATCCCTCGTCACTGCGGCGTACGATAAGTACGCCTCATTCCTCGGGATTTGCGATGCCTTGATCTTGAACTTTTTCCTTTGCCATCGGTTATACAGCAACTGTACAAAAAATCTAATTTTGTATTTCATACCTTTTGAATTACCTGGTGATTCACCTGTCAAAGTCTTGTTCTGAAAATTGATATAAAGTATTCTTATAATTTTTCTTTAATAATCTAATAACTATACTACTATAACCCCCCTATAAAAATAAAAACGGCTTTGGAAAATATTTGTTGACAAAGTTGTTCATCTTTCATAGTTGACTTAAGGGTCAAGTTTATGTTATAAGAATCTCATTTCTTCAATAATTGTAAAAAAGGCTGTTAAATATATAGTTTATAAAACACCTTTATCGATTCTTATTAAAGAACATGAAGAAATAAAAAAGATAAATAAAATTATTCAAAGCTTTAATTAATTAATTATATGAAAAGGAGAACAGCGTGAAAATTCTTGCCATAAATTCAAGTCCAAGAAAAAATCGAGTAAGTTATACCGAAATGGTAATGAATCTTACAATTAAAGGCCTGCGTGAGGGAGGTGCTGAAGTCGATGTCGTCCATCTGCGGGACAAGAAAGTTAAAGATTGTATAGGCTGTTTCAGCTGCTGGACCAAAACTCCGGGTGTATGTTCATTAAAAGATGATATGTCTAAAGAAATATACCCCAAATGGGTAGCGGCGGATCTGGTCATTTATGCCACACCGCTTTACCATTTTTTAATGACTGCATCCATGAAGAGGGTAATTGAGCGTACTCTTCCGGTAGCAACACCTACTGTTGCAGCACAAGATGGCAAGTCCTATCATCCGCTTCGTCATGAACACCCTTCGTTAATGTTTATTTCCGTTGCAGGGTTTCCTGATATGTGGGTTTTTAATGAGCTTTCAAACTATGGGAAAAACACATTCGGAGATACATATGCAGGAGAAATTTTTATGGTATCGCCTACTGCTACCCAATATCCTATTTTTAAGGATAAGACTGCTGAAATATTTGAAGCAATTATACAGGGTGGACGGGAACTTGCTGAATCCAAGAAAATAACTCCTGAAACCATGGAAAGTATTCATCAGCTGATTGGACCTCAGGAATTAGTTTCTTCAATGTTTAACCTGTTATCCAGCTCATGTATTGCAGAAGGGGTTATTCCTTATGAAATGGATAAAAAGGGTATCATCCCCAGGGCAAGAGACATTGAGGAATTCCTGGTTTTTATGCAGACAAAGTTTGAACCTGATGCTTTTAAAGAGGCAAAAACACTTCAATTTTCCTTTACAGGAGAACATAACGGTTCATGTCACCTTACAATAAAAGACCGAAAGGTTACGGTTGGTATGGGTGATGCGGAAAGTCCTGATTTCTCACTTGAATCACCTTTTGATCTCTGGATGGATGTAATGACCAAAAAAGCTGACGGAGTTGAAATGATTAAAGGCGGTAAGTGTACCCTCAAAGGGGATGAGTCGGAATTTATTGATATTATGGAAAAGGTTTTTAACTGGAAAAAGGCAATTATTTCCCAGATTCAACCTGAAGGTCTTGTATAAACCCCATGTAATCCGGGAGCTGTTAATTTTTGAAAGAAAAGCTGTAATCTTTTATTGTTTTTTTCATAGGAGGAATTATGGAAGTTCAAGAAGCAGTTCAAAAAAGGCGCAGTATCAGGCATTTTCTGGACAAACCGGTACCCGAGGAAGATGTTAATAAGATAATCTCTGATGCGATATGGGCACCTTCGTGGGGCAATAGCCAGCCCTGGGAGATAATTGCCGTAACAGGGTCTCCTCTTGATCAGTTCAAAAAGGAAAATAAGGAGACTATCATGAAAGGTGAACCGCCAAATGCTGATATAACGTTTCCTGCCGAATGGCCTGAAAAATTCCAGGAAAGGTTAAATGGCATTGAAAGGAGTCTTTTTGACGCCTTATCAATTGATGCCGAGGATTTTGAAGGCGGCCTTAATTATTACGGTGATATGTTTTCTATTTTTGATGCGCCGGTCTTTCTTATTATAACTGTAGATAAAAAAATTTCCCTTGAATACGCCATGATTGATATGGGGTCTATAATGCAGAACATTTGCCTTCTTGCCCATGACAGAGGACTTGGGACATGTCTTCTTGCGGCATCCATATCTTATCCTAAGATTTCCAGGAAACTGTTTTCTATTCCGGATACAAAAAATATTGTTTGTGGTATAGCTCTTGGATGGCCTGATTCCCAAGCCCCTGAAAATAATTTTGAGCGTTCCAGAGAAGGGGTGAATGAATTCCTCAGGTGGGTTCGGTAAACTATTTGTCCGGGAACGAAAAAGAGTTCCACCAATATTGATAATTTGTTTTTTTACATATTTTTCCTTGTATCAGGGGGTTAATATTTTAATATTAACTCCCTGATGTATTTTGAATATGAGTATAAAATCTTCGAAATATTTGTCAGGCTTATTTCATTCACAATCAATGCTTTCATACTGATTTTAGGCTTTTTTACCCTTGACATTTAATAAAACAAATATATAATAATTCCATCATATGTTGGAAGCTGGTGTTGGGGTAGTTCTGATGGAGCTAAAAAGCTTATAGAATCATAAAATGTGGCCCTATAAAACGGTCATTTTATTTAAGCTCAAGGAAATTGAACTTCAAACCTGAAGCAGACACATGGCACCGTATCTCAGTCGTACAGTGCTATTAAGTAAAAAGGACTTTATTTAAAGGTATCGAAACTAGATAAGGAGTGTTTTATTTATGGCTTCACCACTAGAAAAGGCCCGAAAAAATCCTGATTCGATGAAAGCGAAAATACTCACCACAGCACGTAATCTTTTTGGTGAATATGGATATCACGGTACAACTACCAGAATGATAGCTCAAAAGGTTGGAATTGATATATCAACACTTTATTATCATTGGGGAGAAAAAAAAGATCTATATGATGCTGTGATGGCAGATCTTAACCATGAATTGAGGCAAAAAATAGATGAAGTCCAGAATATGTCTATTGAGGGAGAATCTCCGACAAATCGTCTTGAGCTGGCCATAGATGTCATGAGTGACTTTTTATTTTCCCAGCCGGATTCTTCCAACCTTATTCTTCATGGCTACTTCAGCAGGACCAGGGATTCAGGGCCTGATGATGAAACTCCTGAATATATATCCCATATCGCTTATGCCATGGGGCTTGCAATGGATAAATCAAGTGTTTCTGTAGAAGCAAAAGCTCTTGTTATGGCTGTATGCAACTCAATTTTTACCTTTGTATCAGGTGAAAACTTCATAAAGCCTATGCTAGAAGTAGATGCCGAACAATACAGAAAGGTTGTGAAAGATACGCTAAAGTTCATAATTATTCCGGCTGTGACAAGAGCCAAGATAAAAAAAGAAGACAAGAATTAATGATTATGCAGAACCCATTGTAAGTTTGGGGCCTGTATCATTTTAGATTTATAATAAGCATAATTAAACTAAGCAATGATAGAAATTTTATTTTTAAGGAGGTAAAAATGGCATTAAATCTTGATGTAATCGGGAAACCTCTGCCACCAGTTACTTATAGTTACGCATGGAAGGATGTTGTACTCTATGCTCTGGGTGTTGGCGCCGGTTTTTCCGATTTGGACTATTGCTATGAAAAACAGCTGAAAGTTATACCGAGTTTTTCCATAGCAACACTTTTTGAATTTCTTGCCCCGGTTGCCATGGAATCAGGTATAAACCTGGGGGGTATGCTCCATGGCGAGCAGGAACTGATTTTCCATAATCCTATTCCAATCGAAGGAACTCTCAAAAGTGAAGGCAAGATCACTAATATTTATGATAAAGGTGAGGGAAAAGGCGCGCTGATTGTTGCTGAAAGTGAAACATATCATGAAGACGGCCAGAAACTTTTTACAAGTATCATTACCCTTTTTGGTAGACTTGATGGCGGCTTTGGTGGTGAGAATGCTCCGAAAAATGATGTTGAATTTCCGGACAGAGACCCTGACTTCGTAATTGAAGCAGCTCCAACCGAAGACCAGCCCCTCCTCTACAGACTTACCGGTGATATATTTGATCTTCATGTAAATCCTGAATTTGCAAAAATGTCCGGTTTTGAAAAACCGATTATGCACGGACTTTGTACTCACGGGTTTGTGTGCCGTGGCCTTATCGAAGCTCTTATTCCGGGCGAACCGGAAAAAGCAAGACGAATGGCATGCCGTTTTTCCAAAACTTTATATCCGGGAGATCCGATTAAAACCCTTATCTGGAAAACAGAAGACGGATCTGCTGTCTGGAGAACAATAAATGCAAAAACAGATGAGCTGATTATTGATAACGGGATTTTTGAATATGGTGATATTCCAAAGGATGAAGTCCGTTTTGACGATAGGGTTGCAATAGTAACCGGTGCAGGTGCAGGTCTCGGTCGTGCATATGCAGTTGAACTTGCAAAACGCGGCGCAAAGGTTGTTGTAAATGATCTTGGAGGCTCACGTGATGGTTCAGGAGACGGTGCTGCAACTCCTGCCGATGAAGTTGTTAAAGAGATCAAGGACATGGGCGGAGAAGCTGTTGCAAATTATGATAATGTTGCAACTCCTGATGGCGGTGAGAATGTTGTTAAGACAGCTATTGATGCATTCGGAACTGTTGATATACTTATCAACAATGCAGGTATTCTCAGAGATAAAAGTATGGTTAAAATGGAACCTGAAAACTGGAATGCAGTAATGAATGTCCATTTAAACGGTTCTTATCATGTTACACAACCTGCTTTCAAAGTAATGAGGGAAAAAGGATACGGTCGTATTATCATGACAACCTCTGCTGCCGGAATGTATGGTAACTTCGGACAGACTAACTACGGAGCGGCAAAATTAGCGCTTGTGGGCTTCATGAATACCCTTAAGCTTGAAGGCCAGAAAAGTAATATAAAAGTGAATACAATCGCACCCATAGCAGCTTCAAGGCTTACCGAAGATGTTTTACCTGCAGAAATGCTGGAAAAATCAAAGCCTGAAATGGTTGTGCCGATGACCTTATATCTCTGTTCTGAAAGATGTCCGGTTTCAGGCAATATATATAATGCAGGAATGGGCGGATATAGTAGAACCGCGATGATGACAGGCCCTGGTGCCGTACTTGGTGCGGAAGGCGAGATGGTTTCTCTGGAACAGGTTCGTGACGGTATGGGGAAAATCGCTTCAATGAAAGATGCCAAAGTATTTGGTCAGCTTAATGATATGATGGGTGACCTTATGATGGCCTTCTCTGCTCCCGCAGAGGATACAGCAGGCGGCAGCGGATCAGGATTTGCATCAGCCACTGAAATATTCGAAGCAATGGCCGGCGGTTTCAAAGCAGATGCTGCTGATGGAGTTGATCTTGTAATGCAATACAATATTTCCGGTGGTAGTGGTGGAGAAGCTTATTTCGTAATCAAGGATAATAAATGCAGCCTGGAAGCAGGATCTCATGATAAACCTACATTTACAATGATTACGGATGACAAGACTTTCATAGATATGATGAACGGAACTCTTCCACCCATGCAGGCTTTCTCGACGGGCAAGCTTTCAATAGAAGGCGATATGATGAAATCACAGCTTGTAGAGGAACTCTTTGAGTTTTAGGTGATTTATATTGATAATTCAAGGTTCGGGGAATAGTTGATTGATATTTACCCGAGATCTTTAATTTGAATAAGATAGGAGACCAAAAATGATTGGTATTACTTCATACGGAGCATACATTCCGCGTTTAAGATTAAACCGGATGTCCATTGTACAGAGCATGGGCTGGTTTTTACCTGGGCTGATGACAGTGGCTCAAGGTGAGCGGTCCATGTGCTATCATGATGAGGACGCGATAACGATGGCTTTTGAAGCTGCTCGTAACTGCCTCACAGGAAAAGACAAACAGGAAATTGATGCTGTATATCTTGCGTCTACAACACTTCCTTATGTTGAAAGACAAAATGCAGGAATTATAAGTACAGCTCTTAATCTGAAAGATAATTTAGTAACTTCCGACTTTACCTCCGCACAGAAAGCATCAACAACAGCTTTAATTTCGGCTCTTGATGCAGTAAAAGGCGGTGATAAAAAAGTCGTTCTTGTCACATCAGGTGATAAACGCAAGACTAAAGTGGCAAGTTTTTATGAAATGTGGTACGGCGACGGTGCTGCAGCCGTTACTGTCGGGGACGAAGACGTAATAGCCGAATATAAAGGATCCTATTCTGTGGCATACGACTTTGTCAGCCAGTATCGTGGTGCGGGAAAAGAAACTGATTACCAGTGGGAAGAGCGCTGGATAAGAGATGAAGGTTACACAAAAATTATACCTGAGGCCGTAAACGGACTTATGTCAAAACTTGGCATTTCTATGGATGATGTGGACAAGGTTGTATTCCCATGTTTCATCAAAAGTGCCCATAAAGGTACAGCAAAAATTCTGGGTATAGCCCCGGAAAAGCTTGTTGACAGTCTGCAGGATGTATGTGGCGAAACCGGTACTGCCCATCCGCTTCTGATGCTTGCATCGGTTTTGGATGATGCACAGCCCGGTGAAAAAATTATCGTTGCAGGATATGGTCAGGGTTGTGATGCTCTTTTATTTGAAGTAACGGAAAACATAACTAAACTGGCCGACAGGGACCGATTCAAAAATACTCTGGAATACAAAGAAACCACAGACAATTATATGAAATTCCTGGCTTTCAGAGGTATTATTGAGCCGGAATTCGGTATCAGAAACGAAGCAAATACAAAGGTTGCCATGACAGCCCTGTGGCGTAATCGTAAAACAGTTCTGGGTCTTGTTGGCGGTAAATGTACCGAGTGTGACTATCCGCAATATCCTAAAACAGATATGTGTGTTAACCCGAATTGTAATGCTACAAGAACTCAGGAAGAATATGAATTTGCCGAAGTTCCCGCAAAGGTTCTGTCTTTTACAGGAGACATGCTTGCTATCTCAATAGATCCGCCGCACAAATACGGAATGATCGGTTATGAAGGCGGCGGACGTCATTTTATTGAAATTACCGACTGCAACCTCGATGATGTTCAGGTAGGACTCTCTGTTAAAATGGTATTCAGGATGAAACTGGATGACAAGGGTCGAGGATATACAGGCTACACATGGAAAGCAATACCAGCTCCTGGCGCTATTGAAGAAATGTCAAAAACTCGTTTTGACGGTCGTGTGGCGATAATTACCGGCGCAGGCGGCGGTCTCGGAAAAGCATATGCGCTTCTACTAGGACAGCTTGGGGCCAAGGTCGTTGTTAATGATCTTGGCGGTGCTCGTGATGGATCAGGTGGTGGCGGCAAAGGTCCTGCGGATCTGGTAGTTGATGAGATAAAGGCATCAGGCGGAGAAGCGGTTGCTAATTATGATAATGTTGCAACACCTGAAGGCGGCGAAAATATAGTTAAGACTGCACTGGACGCTTTCGGCAGGGTTGACATTCTGATAAACAATGCAGGAATCCTTCGTGATAAGAGTTTTGTAAAAATGGAACCTGAAAACTGGCAGTCAGTTTTAGATGTTCATTTAAATGGTGCATACAATGTTACTAAACCTGCATTTGTTGCAATGAGAGAAAATAAATTCGGAAGAATTATAATGACAACTTCCGGCGCAGGCCTTTACGGTAATTTCGGGCAGACAAACTATTCTTCTGCAAAGCTTGGTCTTGCCGGCTTTATGAATTCTCTCAAGATTGAAGGCGCAAAATATAATATCAATGTTAATACTATAGCGCCTCTGGCAGCTTCAAGGCTTACTGAAGATATTATGCCTCCGGACCTTCTTGATAAACTCAAACCCGAGTTTGTATCCCCCATGGCTCTATACCTGTGCAGTGAAGAAAGTACTGAAACCGGCCAGATTTACAATGTGGGGATGGGATACTTCAGTAAGGCCGCATTGATGCAGGGGCCTGGTATGCTCTTAGGTGATGCCGACAATCCTGCTACACTTGAAGATATACATTCGAACTGGGAAAAGATTAACTCCATTGAAGGTGCTAAAGAAATGGGCGACGTTAATGCCGGCATGTTTGCACTTCTAACTCCTCCGGCAGAACCTTCAGGTGAAGCTGATGCGGAGGCAGGCGGAGATATAAGCGTTCAGGATATTATGTCCGGAATGATTGACGGTTTCAATCCTGATGCTGCAGCTGGAGTTGATGAAGTATTCCAGTATGAAATTTCCGGAAGTGGCGGTGGAGAATGGCATTACATAGTTAAAGACGGTAAATGCTCCATGGAAACAGGTGTTCATGATAAACCTTCTTGTACCCTCAAAGTTGCAGATGCTGACTTTATCGCGATGAATACCGGGGCGCTTTCTGCAATGGATGCTTTCTCAAGCGGGAAGCTTCAAATGGAAGGCGATATTATGAAATCCCAGCTTATTGAAAAGCTGTTTACAACTTAAATAACAGGAGGTCGAACAATGGCCACAGGAATAAGAGATAAAGTTGCAATTATCGGTATGGGATGTACCCGGTTTGGTGAGCGATGGGACGCAAATGCCGAAACACTTATGGTTGAGGCATTTGAAGAATGTATTGAAGATGCCGGTATAGAGAAAGAAGAAATCGGAGCTGCATGGTTTGGATGCTGCATGGATGAACAGAGTATCGGTAAAGGTGCTTTGGCATTAGCTATGTCTCTCAGGCTTCCGCGAATACCTGTTTCCAGGGTTGAAAATTTTTGTGCAACAGGTACTGAAGCTTTTCGAGGTGCAGTATATGCCGTTGCTTCCGGTGCTTATGATATCTGCCTTGCGCAGGGTGTAGAAAAGCTCAAAGATACCGGTTACGGCGGTCTTCCTGCATTTGATGCAGCAGTCGGGACACTTAATTACCAGATGATGCCTCAGATCACAGCTCCGGGAGGTTTTGCTCAGCTTGCAACCGCCTACAGTGCAAAATATGGTGTTCCCGTAGAAGATATCAAGCGTGCCATGGCACATATTTCATCAAAAAGTCATACTAATGGAGCTTTAAACCCAAAAGCGCATTTACAAAAGCTCATTACTGAAGAACAGGTTATGGCTGCTCCAATTATTGCCAGTCCTCTGGGGCTTTTTGATTGTTGCGGTGTCAGTGACGGCTCAGCATGTGCAATTGTTACAACACCGGAAATAGCAAAAAAGCTTGGAAAGAAAAATATTGTATCTGTAAAAGCACTCCAGCTTGCACTTAGTAACGGTGAGGAGGGAATGTATACTGATTGGGATGGCGACCATTTCATGACAACAGACATTGCAAGTACAAGGGCGTATAAGGAAGCAGGTATAAAAGATCCCAAGAAAGAGTTAAGCATGATAGAATGTCATGACTGTTTTTCCATTACAGAGCTGGTTACAATGGAAGACCTGCATGTTTCCGAAAGAGGAGAAGCATGCAAGGATGTTATGAACGGGAAGTATGACAGGGACGGTGAGATACCCTGCCAGATAGACGGCGGGCTTAAATGTTTTGGCCACCCCGTAGGTGCTTCAGGGCTTCGTATGATCTATGAAATGTATCTGCAGCTTCAGGGCAGAGCTGATAAACGTCAGCTTGATAACCCGACTATAGGTCTTACCCATAACCTTGGAGGTTTTCCACAATCAAACGTATGTGCAATTTCCATCGTTGGTAAGCTTGATGAGTAGGCTGTAATGACTGTATAATAACATTGATGGCGTCGTAAAAAGTCTCCATCTACTGCGTTATCGCGGTTGGCCAGGCGTTCGACATACTACATGTATGCCTTCACGCCTGCCCAACCGCTATGTCTTATATATGAAGATTTTTACTTAGCCATCGGTTATACGTTTTCATGCACTTCGTATATCGAGCTACTTCCCTGTTTTGCTTTTAACAGCAAAACAGGGTTTTTTGTTTTTAACTCCCGTGCTGAAAGGAAGAGATTCCCGATGGAAGGTTTGAAAGATATTTTCCGCTAAAGGGTGTGCAGGAACCCACCTGAAATGAAGCGGGGATTTTCTTATTTATTTTAGTAAATGTATCTTGTGAGCAGGTAAAAAGAAGTTCATAATCCTCGCCGCCTTTAAAAATCAATTCTACAGGCGAAAGGTTATATTTAAGGCAATATGAAGCAAGGTCTTGATTGATAATAAATTTTTCCGGTGAGAATTTTATGGAAACCTCCGAGGCCTTTGCAATATGCTCTGCATCTCCTGCAAGACCGTCGCTTATGTCCATAACGCATAATACGTTGTGTTCGGCAAGTATAAATGCCGCATCAAACCTTGCCTTTGGTGACTTGAATTTATCTATTAAAGTTTTAAATGAAAGGTCATCTCTTAATAAAGAATCAAGGCCGGCATTTGCAAGTCCTAAAGGTCCGGTACTGTATAGACCTTCCCCTTCCAAAGCAAAAGATCGCTGTGGGAAAATACTGTTTCCTTCACCTATTGCAAAAAGGTCTATTGAAAACTTTGCTCCCCTGGAAATGTTCCCGCCCCCGAGAGTGCAGGAATATTCAGCAATAGCCTTTTGTATACCGATATAAAATTTATTAATTGTTTTATCCGACACACTGCCCGGAAGTGTTAGATTAATAAATATACTTATAGGGATTGCATAAGAAGCTGCAAGGTCACTTAATGTGATAACTACAGCTTTATATCCGACTTCTTCAGGGGTTTGCCAGTCGAGACGGAAATGAACACCTTCTTTTTGAGTATCTGTTGTTATCACGGGCTTTGTTAAAGGGGAAAGAAGACACGCATCATCCCCCGGAGGAACTTTCAGAACCGAGCCTGGTTTTAGATTAAAACTTTCCAGAAGTTTTTCAATTAGAGCAAATTCATTATCCCATGGTGATTCTATACGCTGTCGCTTTTTACAATCACAAATTAAGGCAAGCATTGATATTTTTTCTACCGCAGTATTTAAATTAAAAATACTATTGTTTATGGAAATACCTGCTGCAAAGTTTTCAAAGCATACTTTGGCATTTGTTTCATCGATTCCGCCAGTGACAACTACAGGAATCCTGGATTCTGAAGCAATACTTTTCAGCCCGGGAAGGCCGATAGCTTTTTTACCAGAAAAAACCGGACCATACTCAATATAATCATATGTTTGTATATCGGTGCTTTTTAATTCAACAGGATGGGATATTGAAATGCCTGTTATTGATTCATCACCAAGTATGGATCGAATAGTTTCAGGTGAATCTTCACCCCCTTCAATATGAATGCCATCTGCATTAACAGCTTTTGCAAGAAGAATATTGTTATGAATAATAAACGGAATAAAGTTGCATCGGCAGAAATCGCATATCTTTTTTATTTCATTGTAGCAGCCGGCAGCAAGGGAATCGTTTTTATACCTTATAATTGTGGCCCCGCACTGAACGGCAATTTTTACCTGTTCGGAAAGAGAAATTCCGGGGTTTGAATGATCTGCAATAAAACAAAATCTAAGGGCTTTTTTGAGGTTGTTTTTTAGCATAATAGTATAAAGTGATCATCATCTTTAATCATATAATATTTTACTATTGAGTACATACCGCTTCAAGCGGTATATCCTGTTACTTATGAAAACATATTGATCCAGGATTTAACGAGCGATAGTTTGTCTTCGCCATATTGGTTTTTTACCATGTCCATGACTTCATCAACCGATCTTTCATGGTTGATAAGTTCAGAACTTTTGGAAAAAAATTTGTCTGCATAGCAAATTATCTGTTCTTCCATTGTAACCGGCTTCATGTCCCGTTCCGGCAGTGGTAGCTTTTGGGCTTTAATATCTTCAACACTTATCCCAATGCCCAGGTGCCTTTCACACACCATGCCGTGCATTGGAAATCCTCTGGATTCAAGAATTTCCCTTCCAAGGTATCCGTGGCACACATACGGATGCTCACCGTGGCATCCTATTTCCGGAGAATCGGTCATACACATGCCAATATCGTGAAGAAATGCCGCTGATTTTATAAAATCAGTATCAAGACTCACATATTGAAACCTCTTTGCTATATCAACCGCCTTTTCTGAAACCTGTTTAGCATGCGTCAAAAAAATGTCATATGCCATTGTTCCCGGTTCGTAATATTCTTCAATAAGTTTATTTATATTCATAATGTATCTTATAGATTGTTATTATTTTTGACTTTTGTAAGAAGTATAGATTCAATAAAAGGATCTATACCACCATCAAGAATATTCTTTACATTTCCGATTTCAAGGTTAGTCCTGTGGTCTTTAACCATCTGGTAGGGATGCAGGACATAAGATCTTATCTGGCTACCCCAGGATATTTCATCTTTTTCATTATGCATTTCCTGGATTTTTTCATCCCTTTTCATCTTTTCCTGCTGATAAAGCCTTGACTGGAGTACCTTCATGGCTATTTCCCTGTTACGGTACTGAGATGATTCCTGTTGGCATTGTGCGACGATTCCTGAAGGGATGTGGGTGATTCGGACCGCACTGCTTGTTTTATTAACATGCTGACCGCCTGCACCGCTTGCGCGGAATACGTCTATACGCAAATCCTTGTTTTCAATATCAACAACAATTTCCTTGTCCAGTTCCGGGTAGACAAATACGGATGAAAATGATGTATGTCGTTTCCCGTTGGCATTAAAAGGAGATATTCGCACAAGACGATGTACCCCTGATTCGCCTTTCATATAACCGAATGCATATTCACCATCTGCGGTGAATGTTACACTTTTTATTCCTGCTTCATCACCCGGTTGTAAATCAATAACCTTAAGTCTAAAACCCTTTTTCTCAACCCAGCGGGAATACATTCTAAAGAGCATTTCAGCCCAGTCTTGCGAATCGGTTCCACCTGCTCCTGCATTTATTGAAATAATGGCGTTATTCCGGTCGTTTTCACCGTCTAACATCAGGCTTAGAGAGAGTTTTTTAATCCTTATATCTATTGATTGAATCTGCTCGGAAACTTCATTTATTGTGTCCGGATCGGATTCATCCATGGCAAGATCGAGAAGTATTTCGCTTTCTTCAAGATCGCTATAAAGTGTTTTACAGTTGTCGACTACTCCGGCAAGATATGTTCGTTCTTTTAATATGTCCTTTGTCTCTTCAGGCTTGTCCCAGAAATCTTTTTTTGCAGTTAGGAATTCGATTTCTTTAAGCCTTTTTTCCTTGCCGGGAAGGTCAAAGATACTCCTTTAACTGGTCCAGTTTATTATTATACTCTTTAATAGTATGTTTAAGCTCCAGTGACATTTTATTCCTCCTGAAATTTTTATATATTATAACAGCATATTTTTTACAAATTCATTATTAATAATAATATTTCCGGTTGCTTGTTCTTCCCATTATATAACCTGAAAAAATAAAAGCAATTGCAACGCATAAACATGTTAAGGCAAAAAGATCACCGTATTTTGTATAGAAGGTTTCTGTCTTCAAAACAGGCATTGATCTTGTTACTACTGCCTCTTTATAAAGCGGAGTCCGGTCAAAAACTCTTCCTGCCGGATCTACAAAGGCGCTTATTCCTGTATTAGCAGATCTTATAAGTGACCTCCTGTTTTCAACTGCCCTTAATACGGCCATGGAAAAATGCTGATAAGGAGCACCGGTTTTACCGTACCATGCATCATTGGTTATATTTATAAGCAGTCCGGCCTTTTTATTTGTCATTGTCCGGGAAAGATTTGGGAAAATTATCTCACCGCATATCTGAATGCCGAGTTTGTAATCCCCCCATTTTAAAGTGTCTATCGTTTTACCCTGGCTGAAATCACCGCTTCCTTCAACAATATTTTCGATAAACCAAAGCAATTTTTTAAGAGGAACATATTCACCAAACGGAATAAGGTGTACTTTATCATATTTATCTAATAACTCCCCTTTTTTACTGACCAGAAAAGCACTATTGTAATATTTAACCTGTTCGTTATTAGTCTTAAATGAAGGGCTGCCAATTAAAAAGTCAGCTCCGGATTTAATTATTCCGTTCATAACCATACCGGTCATAGCCTGGTTATAAAGAAAATAAAATGTTGCAGCTGTTTCCGGCCATACGACAAGATCTGGTCTCTTGTCTTTTGCTGAAAGAGAGAGATCTATAATTTTTTTTGTGGTTGCATACTGAAATTCCGGGTCCCACTTTTTTGTCTGGTCTATATTTCCCTGGACTATTGCAATATTAATCTTTTCGGAATTGTATGCCTGTATATCAATATATTTAAGTCGTTTATTCCCGTAGAATGTAATAATGGAAAAAAACAAACCAACTAAAATTACAGAGCTTATTAGTTGTAATGCATTAACCCTTCTGCCATGCCATTCGTTTTTAGAAATAAAAAGAAAGATTTGAAAAAAAACAGCATTAGCAAGTACAACTAAAAAAGATATACCGTATGTTCCGGTAATATCTGAAATCTGTATCAGGTAAATACGGGCATATTGTGAGTAGCCAAGAAGTTCCCATGGAAAACCGGAAAATAGAAATGTGCGTAAATATTCGCATGAAACCCATAATGCAGGCATTATAATCAGAAAACTAAAAGGTGATGAAGGAACACGATTTGATATTAATGAAAAAATCGCTATATAAAATGCAAGATATGCTGATAATAATAACAAAACCGATACCGCAGGTATGACATGAAGATATGCAAATTTTTGAAGAAAGGGTAAAAGCCAGTATAGTAATGTAAAGTAATGAACTATCCCTGTAATAAGCCCTGCAAAAAAGGATTCTTTTGTTGAAAGATTTAGGGTCGAAATAAAAAGGGGTAATAGTGCTATCCATGCCATCTTGTCAAAACCTGTTTCAGGAAAGGAACAGGTAAGCATAATTCCGCTTAAAAAAGCTCCTATCAGACTTTTATAGTTCAATGTATTAATCATTATTATTTTTAATTTTATTAACTCTCTATTATCACAACTCATATGGCGGCGATCTGGTTCTAAGTGTATTTAGCATTTTACCGGTTTTAGTCAATGAAATTGTTGTTATCCTGATCGATATGAGATCTGTTGAAAGTACTTGTTTCCATCAATTTATTGGGGCTGGTAAGGGGCTGTATTTAATATTAATTAATAAGCCCTTATATTTTTCTTGACACTATTTATTTTTTGGTATTAACCTATCTATTTACAATATGTATATTATATTGCCAGAAGTGATTTTTAAAAGGAGATCATTTCTTAATTTTGAAAGCCGCTTTTAAAATTTATTACCGGCTGCCGATTCAAAAGGCCCTCTACCAAGCTTATGATGAGTTTTTTCATCAACAGAGGCTTTCGGCTCCAATATGCATTTGTAAGATGGACTCTATATATAATGAAAGTATTTATTATTTAAATAGCAACTTTAATTTTAGGAGAAATGAAAATGGCACAACAAATTGCAGATCGTCGAGATATAGACTTTGTACTTTTTGAACAAATAGAGGCAGACAAAGTTACAGAGCATGAAAAGTATAAGGACTTGAATAAAAAAACATTTCAAATGGTTATAAATGAAGCCCGTAATATTGGTATAAAAGAAATTCTCCCTATAATTAAAGAAGCGGATATTGTTGGTGCTCAATATATTGACGGAGAAGTCATCGTCCCGGAAAGCTACAGAAGGGTTTTTGATATTCTCGTTGAAGGTGAATGGACCGCAATGGCCGTGGAACCGGAAATGGGAGGGCAGGGTATGCCGGAGTGTATTACTTTAGCAGCCCATGAATATTTGGGGGGAGCTGACTTCAGTGTAGCCAGTTACCCAATGATGGGGCATGGATCAGGAACTATACTAAAAAAATTCGGGTCACAGGAGCAGAAAGATCTATTCTTAAAAAATTATTATACAGGTAAATGGGCGGGTTCAATGCTTCTTACCGAACCTGAAGCCGGATCTGATGTCGGGGCTCTTAAAACATCAGCTGTTAAAAATGATGACGGTACATATTCTATTACCGGAAATAAAATATTTATTACAAACGGTGACCATAACCTGACTGAAAATATAATTCATCCTGTTCTTGCACGTGTTGAAGGCGCGCCTGAAGGTACAAAAGGGATATCACTGTTTTTAATACCTAAAATCTGGGTAAATAAAGACGGAAGTCTTGGTGATAGAAATGATATTATCTGTACAGGTATAGAAGAAAAAATGGGGCTACACGGAAGTGCAACTTGCAGCATGTCAATGGGTAGCAAAGGCGACTGCCGGGGAATGCTTGTCGGTGAAGAAAATAAAGGTATGAGAGCAATGTTCGAAATGATGAACTTTGCCCGTTTAGGAGTTGGTGCACAGGGTGCACAGGCAGCATCAAATGCCTACCTTTATGCACTTGATTATGCAAGAGAACGTGTACAGGGGAAAGCTATTGAAGAAGCAATGAACCCTGATGCAAAATCTGTTAATATAATAAAACATCCTGACGTTAGAAGAATGCTCATGTGGATGAAATCAAACGTAGAAGGAATGCGGAGCTTCTGTTATTACATTGCTCATCTTTTCGACCAATTGGAACTTGCTGATTCTGAGGAAGAAAAGCTAAGAATAGACGGAATGGTCAGCCTCCTTACACCTGTTTTGAAATCATATAACAGCGACCGTGGTTTTGAGGTTTGTGTTCAGGGCATGCAGGTATTGGGCGGTGTTGGTTATACCAGGGAATATCCTATGGAAAAGCTGGTAAGAGACAGTAAAATTGCTTCCATTTACGAAGGAACAACCGGTATCCAGGGTATGGATCTTCTTGCCAGAAAGATTGGTATGCAGAAAGGGCAGGTTTTTATTAATTTTATCGGTGAAATAAATAAGATTATTGCCCAGGCAAAGGAGACTAAAGATCTTGAGCCCTTAGCGTCAAGACTGGAAGAAGCTGTTAACCGTATGGCCGGTGTAGCTATGCATATGGGTAAAACCGCACAGTCTGCAGAGTTTAAGACCGCATTCGCAAATTCAGTTCCTTTTCTGGATGTCATAGGAGATGTTGTTATGGGGTGGATGCTTCTCTGGCGTGCTGTTGTAGCTGAACAAAAGCTTACCGAAGGTGCCAAGAAGAAAGATGTTACCTTTTACAAAGGGCAGATAAAATCAGCACAGTATTTTATTAATTCAACTATCCCGATTACTATTGGAAGGATTAACGCAATAGAACTGAATGATAGTTCTCCCATAGATATAGAAGAAGAAAGTTTTGGAGGGTAATATATATCACATTGGCACTAAATAACTTTCCAATATTTGATTGGCCTTTGATCTCCATGAATATAAGTATCATATTTATGGTTTTTGTGGAAAGTGTTTAGTGCTATACTTGATGAGTTCTTATTAAGTATAATTGATGGCTAAGTAGAAATCTTCATATGCAAGGCAAATTATTTGGGCAGACGTGAAGGGATACTTTTAGTATGTTGAACGTATGCCCAAATAATATAATGCTGCATATGAAGATTTTTTAATATGTAATAGTATTTAAATATTAACTTGTAAGTAAGATTGATTTTTTCAGGAGGTAAATTATGGTTAGAAAAATCAGACAGGCTTCTGTAATCGGTTCAGGTATAATGGGTGGAGGAATTGCTGCCCTGCTTGCCAGCACCGGTATCAAAACCTTATTAATGGACATCGTTCCGTTTGATTTAAAAGACGAAGAAAAAGATAAGCCTGCAGCAAGAAATAAAATTGTAGCAGCAGGTTTTCAGGGTGTGCTCAAATCAAAACCGGCTCTTCTAATGTCAAAAAAGGATGCCGCGAAAATTAGTATCGGGAATCTTGAAGATGATTTTGACAAACTCGCTGACTGCGACCTTATCGTGGAAGTTGTAATAGAGAATGTTAAGATTAAACAGGATCTTTTAAAGAGAATCGAAGGTATTAGAAAACCGACCGCTATTGTTACAACAAATACTTCCGGAATCCCTTTGAAAGTTATGACAGAAGGGCTTTCCAATGAGTTCAAACAGCATTTTTGCGGAACACATTTCTTTAATCCGGTTCGCTACATGCATCTTTTGGAGCTTATTCCCGGTGAAGAAACCTTACCGGAAGTATTGGATTTTATTTCACAATTTGGTGAGAAGTACCTTGGAAAAGGTATTGTTTGGGCAAAAGACACACCTGCATTCATAGGAAATAGAATCGGCCTTCAGGGTATGGGGAAAATCCTGT
Organism: Desulfobacterales bacterium; assembly: GCA_018693105.1. Classification (GTDB taxonomy): domain Bacteria; phylum Desulfobacterota; class Desulfobacteria; order Desulfobacterales; family SURF-7; genus JABHLN01. The sequence continues at coordinate 29,348 of JABHLN010000034.1, forward strand.
CTGCTGTTAAGGATGCAGGACTTACATTTCCCGAGGCTGATGCACTGCTCGGTCCGGCAATCGGAAGACCGAAGACAGCTACGTTCAAGACAACAGACATGGTTGGCCTTGATACAATGCAGCATGTAATGAAGAACAACTATGATCTCTGCAAGGATGATGAAGACAGAGATCTTTTAATACTTCCTGATTTTATCACACAGATGATTGAAAAGAATCTGCTGGGACTTAAGACAGGAGCAGGTTTCTATAAAAAAGAAAAGACTCCGGAAGGGAAAAAAGTGACCAAGGTTTTGAACACCGAAACCTGGGAATACGAAGCTTTTGATCCACCATCATTTCCTTGTCTTGATGCAGCAAAAAAGGAATCTTCTGTTGAAGGCAAGATCAAGGCCATAGTAAACAGTGACGACAAGGGGGGGGATTTTATATGGACATGCCTTTCAAACATGCTTATTTACTCCGCCAACAGGATCCCTGAAATTTCAGATACAATAGTTGATATAGACAATGCTCTGAAATGGGGCAACAACCACAAATTGGGTCCGTTTGAAGTGTGGGATGCTATCGGAGTGAAAGAGTCTGTTGAAAGAATGGAAAAAGAGGGCCAAAAGGTTCCTGAAGCAGTAAAGAAGATGGTGGAAGGTGGAAATACAGCATTCTATAAAGCAGAAGGTGGAAAGAACCTGTTCTTTGACCTTGTAGCCCAGGAATACAAAGAGGTCTCTGTAAGTGACAATATTATTTCTCTGCCCCTGGTTAAAAAAGACAGCACTAAGGTCGTTCTTTCAAATGACTCTGCTTCACTTATTGATTTGGGCGATGGTGTGTTCTGTTGTGAGTTCCATACTAAGATGAATGCTATGAATCAGGATCTTAGTGATATCATGACTCAAAGCATTGATTATGTTGATGAAAATGGAGTAGGTCTTGTTATAGGAAACCAGGGTGAAGCATTCTCCGCCGGAGCTGACATCAGCTTCATACTTGGGAAAATTAAGGCAGGTGATTTCGATTTTATTGATGACTTTATTAAAAAAGGTCAGGATGGAATACAAAAAGCAAGATACTCTTCATTTCCAATTGTAGCAGCTCCTTTTGGAATGACTCTTGGAGGAGGAGCTGAATTATGTATAGGTGCTGCAGATAGAATTGTTGCCCACGCAGAACTTTATATCGGTCTTGTAGAAATGGGTGTAGGTCTTGTACCTGCAGGTACCGGATGTATGAATATCTGGAAACGGTTTGTGTCGCAGATACCTGATGCTGTTGGAAGTGTCGATCTTCTTTCTTATTTTGTAGCCGCTTTTCAGAATATTGCCCAGGCAAAGGTTTCAACATCTGCAGCAGAGGCCAGGGAAAACGGATTTCTCGGACCGAAAGACAGAATAGTCTTTAACAGGGACGCATTAATCGGCGAAGCAAAGAAAGAGGTCCTGAAAATGGTAGATGAAGGATATGTGCCACAGGAAAGAAAACCTATAAGAGTCTTTGGTGACGCTGCTCATGGTGTAATGAACGCACAATTGTATAACATGCTCCAGGGAAGATTCATGAGTGAGCATGATGCATTTGTGGCCAGGAAAATCGTTCATATTATCAGCGGAGGAGAAGTAAGAGTAAATAGTGAAATTGATGAACAGGTAATTCTCAATCTGGAAAGACAGGCTTTTGTTGATTTATTAAAGACTGAAAAAACTGTTGCCAGGATAGAACACATGCTTAAAACCGGTAAACCCCTCAGAAATTAATATCGGTTAGATCAATTTTTGGTGAACTTATAAAAAGTATAAAAGATGGCTAAGTAAAAAGTCATACTATAGACGGCTTCGGAAAATGTTCAAGATCAAGGCGCGCAAATCATGAGGAATGAGGCGTACTTATCGTACGCCGCAGTGACGAAGGATGTAGCGCAACACAGATATTGGATTTTTTATGAAGTCGTCAATTTTGAATATAAGGAGGTATTAATAATGAGAGATGCATATATAGTTTCCGCAGTAAGAACTCCCGGCTGCAGAAGAGCAAAGGGTGCTTTTAAGGACACAAGGCCTGAAGAACTGCTTGCTCATATTACAAAAGCGGCTATGGACAGGGTTCCGAATCTTAAACCGGAACATATTGAAGATACAATGACAGGGAGCGCCTTTCCCGAAGCTGAACAGGGCATGATTATCGGGTTAACTGCAGGCCGTATGGCGGGCATTCCAATTGAAGCAAGCGGCGCTGTTGTTAACAGGTTTTGTTCATCAGGGCTTGAGGCTATTGCTTTATCTTCAATGAGGGTAATGAGCGGATGGTCCGATGTTGTTATAGGCAGCGGTGTTGAAGTTATGTCGATAGTTCCCATGGGTGGAAACCTTCCAAGGCCCACACCGAGCTATTCAGTCGGACATCCGGACAACTGGACCGATATGGGTATTACGGCGGAAAATGTTGCTGAAAGATACAATGTCACAAGAGAAGAGCAGGATGAGTTTGCATACAAATCACAGATGAAGGCTTCTGAAGCAAAAGCCAAGGGGCTTTTCACAGAGCTGGTACCTTCACCTGCCTCAAAGTATGTTTTGCAGGATGACGGGACATACAAGCATGAAACCTTCATACAGGATTTTGATGATGGAATCAGGGAGTCAACAACTGTTGAGGGCCTTTCAAAACTTCGCACCGTGTTCAAACTTGGCGGTACAGTTACTGCGGGTAATTCTTCACAGACAACAGACGGTGCTGCTGCCACGATCATAATGAGTGAAGACAAGATGAAGGAACTTGAGGTTGAACCTATTGCAAAACTGAAATTGTACACAACTGTTGGGTGTGAACCTGATGAAATGGGTGTTGGGCCTAGATATGCCATTCCTAAGTTGCTGAAAATGGCCGGACTTACTGTTGATGATATCGGTCTCTGGGAGATAAATGAGGCTTTTGCATCACAGGCAATTTACTGCTGTAGAGATCTCGGAATTAATTTTGACAATGTTAATATAAACGGTGGTGCAATTGCTCTCGGACACCCACTTGGATGTACAGGGGCAAAATTGTGTTCTACGCTTCTTGCGAATATGAGAAAGAAAGGTGTTAAATACGGAGTTGAATCTATGTGTGTAGGATTTGGAATGGGCGCAGCAGCCCTGTTTGAGCTCTGTGATTAATTTTTTTCATGTATACATCTAATTAGGTTATTAAAAAGGCTGCTTTTATGGCAGCCTTTTTATCTTGACACAATTTTAGCTTCTGATAAAATATTCACTTTAAAAAATGAGGATTTTAATAAACTTTTAAAATATAAATTATAATTTAATAAAAGGGGGCGTATTATGAGTGCTATAAAAAATAAGTTAATCCTTACTGCGGCAGTTACCGGGGGTCTCCATGGAAAAGCGGCAAATCCAAATCTTCCTGAACAACCGGAAGAGCAGATTCAGCACGCGGTTGATGCATGGAAAGCAGGTGCTTCAATTGTTCACCTTCATGCACGTGATAAAGACGGTAAAGGGACACAAGATAATGATATCTATAGGAGTGTCTACGAGGGGATCAGAGCTGCCGGTTGTGATATGATTATTCAGTATTCAACAGGCGGTGCTATGGGAATGTCAGCAGAGGAACGCCTCAGCGCAATTTATGCAGAACCTGAAATGGCTTCTCTGAACATGGGTTGTGTAAATTATCCGCTTCCTGACGGAACATTCACCATGTCAAATAATCCGCCTAATGAAATTGAATGGTATGCTGAAGAAATGAAGAAGCTGAATATCAAACCGGAAATGGAAGTATACAGCCCCACGATGATGACTGATGTTCATAATCTCATCAACAAGGGTCTTATTGATGCGCCGTATTATGTAAATTTTGTTATGGGTATGCCTGCCCAGGGTGCAATAGCTGCAACCTGGGAAAACCTGGTCTATATGGTTAGCCTCCTGCCACCGGATTCAGTCTGGAATTGCTGCTGCGTCGGTCGTCCTCAACTCCACATTACAACAACAGCGATGCTGATGGGCGGTATGGTTCGTATAGGTATGGAAGATAATATTTACTATAAAAGAGGCCAGCTTATCGAAGCCAATAAAGAAGTTGTTGCCAGAAGTGCAAGGCTTGCAGAAGAGCTTCAGATTGAAATCGCTACACCGGCTGAAGCACGTGAAATTCTTGGAATGGAACCGGTTATATTATAATCGTATTCTACAATATTTTGTAAACAGAAAAATCCCCCTGAAAATCAGGGGGGTTTTTTTATACACAAGATTAAGTATCTTTTCAAAATATCTTACCAGAAATTTACCTGTGAAACGCAGTCATTTTTTTCTATAAGCTGTTTTATATCATTTCTGGTTTTTTTTCTTGGTCTACTACACATTTTATTTCTAAAGTGGGTGTTACTGATTTTAACTTTGGCTACGTTGATTTCTTTAAAGGATGTGTATTTATTTATAAAGGCAAATAGGTCTCCCTTTTGTGAT
>JABHLN010000035.1 GCA_018693105.1 Desulfobacterales bacterium
AATAGGCAACCATATTAACAGTAAACACCAGCGCAGGCAAAGCCAGCATACGACTCCTCCTCTTCAAGGAAAGTGCCTCCCTTTTTTTCATAAAACAAATCCTGATAATCACAACTTAAAGGAAACAGGATAATGAATAACGATATCCAGAAAATTAGAAATATTGGAATCAGTGCGCATATTGATTCTGGAAAAACAACTCTTACTGAAAGGATTCTTTACTACACAAAAAGAATTCATGCAATCCATGATGTTAAAGGAAAAGACGGAGTTGGTGCTACCATGGATTCCATGGAGCTCGAAAAGGAACGCGGGATAACAATCGCCTCTGCAGCCACATACTGTGAATGGAACAACCATGAAATTAACATTATCGATACACCTGGACATGTTGATTTCACAATAGAAGTCGAAAGATCCCTTAGAGTTCTTGACGGAGCAATTCTTGTTTTATGCTCTGTTGGTGGTGTTCAATCACAGTCAATAACTGTAGACATGCAGATGAAAAGATACAAAGTGCCCTGTATCGCATTTATTAACAAATGCGACAGGAGCGGAGCAAATCCTTACCGTGTTATTGACCAGTTGAGAGAAAAATTAGGGCACAATGCAGTTTCCATGCAGATTCCTATCGGTCTTGAAGAGAAGCTTGAAGGTATTGTCGATCTTGTTGCCATGAAAGCTGTTTATTTTGAAGGAGAGAGTGGAGAAAAAATTATAATTAAGGATATCCCTGATAATCTTCGTACAGAAGCCGAAGAAAAAAGAGAGATTCTTATCGATGCTGCTTCACTTTTCTCAGACAAACTGACTGAAGCAATCCTTGAAGAAACCGAAATCTCAGATGAACTTATTATTGATGCTGTTCGTATAGGAACCCTCGAACGCAAATTAACTCCGGTATTTATGGGTTCCGCATATAAGAACAAGGGGGTCCAAACACTACTTGACGCTGTTACACACCTGCTACCATGTCCTGCAGACATTCAAAATGAAGCTCTTGATATTGACGATGATGAAGCACCGGTAATCCTTAGCAGTGACCCTGAAAAACCTGTTGTTGCTCTTGCCTTCAAGCTTGAAGACGGTCAGTACGGCCAGCTAACTTATATACGTGTATACCAGGGAAACTTAAAGAAAGGGTCTGTAATAATAAACACACGCAACGGTAGAAAAGTCAAAATAGGACGTGTTGCCAGAATGCATTCCGACCAGATGGAGGAGATCTCTGCAATCCCTGCAGGATATATAGGAGCACTTTTCGGAGTCGAATGTAATTCAGGGGACACACTTGCAGCACCGGATATAAATATTTCAATGACATCAATGTTTATACCTGACCCTGTCATTTCCCTTGCAATTAATCCAATTGACAATAAATCCCAGGAAAGAATGTCAAAGGCCCTGAACCGATTCACAAAAGAAGACCCTACATTTAAGACACATGTTGACGATGAAACCGGAGAAACAATAATCGAAGGAATGGGTGAGCTTCACCTTGAAGTATATATTGAAAGAATGCTGCGCGAATACAAATCGGAAGTCATCTACGATAAACCAAAAGTAGCTTACAGAGAGACTATTACTCAAAAGGCTGAATTTGATTATACACATAAGAAACAAACCGGAGGGTCTGGTCAGTATGCACGTGTATCAGGATATATCGAACCGTTTTTTGATGATGTTTTTGAATTTGAAAGCAAAGTTGTCGGGGGCAATATCCCCACACAGTATATCCCTGCATGTGAAAAAGGGTTTAAAGAATCCATGAATAAAGGTCCCAAAATGGGATTTCCGGTTAACGGAGTTAAAGTTGTACTCAATGACGGTGCTTCACATTCAGTGGATTCTTCCGATATGGCTTTCAAGACTGCCTCTCAGGCTGCTTTTTCAAATGTATATCCAAAAGCAAAGCCTGTTATAATGGAACCGGTAATGAAGGTTGCAGTAGAAACACCCTCAGAGTTTCAAGGAGCAGCCATGAGTCTTATTAACCAGAGAAGAGGAATGATATTAGGCTCTCAGGATGAAGGTTCATTATGTGTAATCGATTCATATGTCCCCCTTGCGGACATGTTCGGGTTTTCAACAGTATTAAGATCCGCAACACAAGGTAAAGCTCAATATACAATGGAATTTGATACATATAAGCAGGTTCCAAAATCAGTTGAGGAAGAACTTATAAAAGAAGCTGAACAAGAAAAGAAAAAAAGAGGGGTCTAAAATGCAAAAACAAAATCTTAAACTCCATAATCCTTTTAAAAATATGGAAAATGAAAATGGGGATATTATTTCAGACGGTGGGTTTGGAGCCATACTTGCACGCGCCGGCATAGGAAAAACATCTTTTTTGGTTCAACTTGCAATCAATTCAATGTTAAAAGAGAAAAATGTCCTTCATATCAGCCTTGATGATCCGGTAAAAAAAATAAACCTGTGGTACAGGGAGGTTTTTAACCATATATCTGAAAAATATGAATTAAGTGGAATAAACAGGTTATGGGATTCCATTCTACCCCACAGGTTTATACAGACATTAAAGGTTGACGGGTTCAGTGTTCCAAGACTTAAAGAAAGAATTACCGATCTTACAGAACAGAACATATTCACCCCTAAAATGATTATTATCGACGGTATGCCTTTTGATGAATCAGTTAAAGAAAACCTTGATGGGCTTAAAGATCTTGCGAATAAGTTTTCTATACATGTATGGTTCACTATAAAAACTCACCGTCATGAACAGCCTACAGCTGGCGGTCTACCGGTTCAGCTTGAAAATATTCATGAAATGTTTGAAGTAGCCATACAGCTGATTCCGGAAAACGGCAAAATCCACACAAAGACTTTAATTGGCGGGGAAGGTAGATCAAAACACCCTGAGCTGCATATAGACCCGTCAACTATGCTGATCATGGAGGAGTAAGATCAACTACAATTTAATTCAGTTAAATGAATAAGAATAAAGTTTTTCCAAAAGCCTTGAAGAAATATATTTTAGACTAATGTTTTTTCAGGGCTTTTTTTATTTCCTCTCAATTATGACATTTCAATTGGCAAACCGTGTAATATTGTATTTCTTCATAAGGCCATAAATTCTAGACCTTGAAAGTCCAGAAATATTACAGGCTTCTTTTATGTCTTTGCTTGTTTTTTTCATCAACTTGTTAAGATATTTCTTTTCTATCTCGGATATGCCGGCATCCCTATATTCCCTCAATGTAGGAAATGACTCAAAATAATTTAAGTCATGCTGATTATCAAGAGTTGTTGTTATCGATTCCCCCAGCAAAGCCTGAGTCACTTTGATTCTTATATGTATTGGAAGGTGATAGGGGAATAAGATAGGATCATTCCTGGCTTCGGCAATTATACTCTCAAGAGTATTTATCAGTTCTCTGACATTTCCAGGCCATTCATATGCAAGAAGGGAGTCAAGGAATTCAGGTGAAAAGCCCTTACTTGGTATCTTGTATTTTTCACAAAGTTTGTCCATATAATATACTAAAAGATCCCTTATATCTTCCTTGCGTTTATGTAGGGTCGGCAGATTTATTGGAAGAGCATGAATCCGGAAGAAGAGGTCTTTTCTAAAACGTTTTTGATTAACCATTTTTGATAGATCACGATTTGTAGCAGTAATCAGCCTGAAATCACTGCTAACTTCTCGTTTGCTTCCAACAGGCCGAAAATGTCGCTCCTGAAGTACTCTTAAAAATTTCTTCTGTATAGAGAGTGGAAGTTCTCCAACCTCGTCCAGAAAAACAGTCCCCCCGTCAGCCTGTTCAATCAGCCCCTCTTTAGACATGCTCGCTCCTGTAAAAGAACCTTTCTCATGGCCAAAAAGAAGACTTTCCACAAGTGTCTCGGGAAGAACAGTACAATCAACTACAACAAAATTATTTTTAGAACGTGAACTATTATTGTGTATAGCCCATGCAAAGAGCTCCTTACCGGTACCGGTTGCTCCGGTTATCAGAACATTTGCATCACAACTTGAAGCATGAGCAACAACATCAAGAGCACTTTTTATTTCAGGACTGCTCCCAATAATACCTCCACGATTTAAGGATACGGTGTGTTTGGTTTTAAGTCTGTTTTTTCTGTATTGTAGAGCACGAAGAAGAGGTAATATCATCTCATTTATTGATGAAGGTTTTTTCACATAATCCCAGGCACCACTTTTTATGGCGAGCTCAGCTCCCATTGAATTCGCAAAACCTGTCATTATAATTATCTCAGGAGACGAAGGAGCCCCGCGAAATTCAGGAAGATTCTCAAGACCATCTCCATCAGGCATCCTGACATCGAGATATATTACATCATATTCATTTGTATATGCTTCACCCAATCCCTGCCTAAGACTCAAACGGCTGGTGACATTATGTCCCAAACGCTTTATTGCTCTTGATAGAGCGTCATTCATCAATTTGTCATCATCTACAATGAGAATATTTGGCATAAAAAGCCCTTAAAGGTAATAAAAACATTTAGATATTGACACCAGACAAGTTGTAAAATGTCATTACCAAAAGTTTTTTATAAATATTATAACTAAAATTAATGGATTCTTTTACCATTAGGTACGAGTAAAATTTGCGAAATCATTATAATGACATCAATCAGTATTCTCAATATTTTTTATAATTATTTTTCGTAATTTTCCATTTTTTAAAACTTTTAAATAAAACCTGGATATATTTAAACTGATATCAAATTATTGTCAGTTTCCAACCTTATTGAATGACAACCTGTGGTGAGGGGTTATTCCGTTCTCTCTTATTGCGGCAATGTGCTTTTTTGTAAGATATCCTTTATTACTGTTCCAACAATATTGAGGATACTCAAGGTGAAGTTTTTCCATTATTCTGTCCCGTGTTACCTTAGCAATGATAGCTCCTGCTGCAATGGAAACACAAATATTGTCACCCTTTATAATGGATTCATATGGAATACCCAGATTATCTATTTTCATATTCCCGTCAATCAACGCATAGTCTGCTTCAGGCAACCCGGATACAGCTTCTTTTATAGCCAGCTTTGTAGCTTCAAGAATATTAATCTTATCTATGGTTTTATTATCTACTATGCCAATACTGTATTTATAGGAAGTTGCCAGGACAACATACATCTTTTCGCGCTGTTTTTCTGTCATCTTCTTTGAGTCTTTTATCCTTCCCACCAATGCTGAAGCCCGTTCAGGGGGAATGTGGACTGCTGCCGCAACAACAGGACCTGCACCAGGCCCTCTACCTGCTTCATCAATACCGATTATAAGTTTATACCCCTTCTTATCAATTAACCCTGATTCAGTAATATACAATGGGTGGTTTATATTTTCTGTCTTTTTCATCTGTAAAATAATAGTACTTTCAGCTTTTTTTAAAACAATTTCTTTATTCAATTTAAAGGTTTTGATTATGATTTAACAATATACATTATAGTGAATGATGGCAAATAATGCATGATAAACCTGGAATGAAGTGAGAGATGCTGTCGGTGGGTATTTTTTTTATAAGATGAATTAACTTAAATTAGTTATTTCCTGTTAAAAAAATACCCGCCGAATATATATGTAAGTTTATATACGAGGATTTTAAAATATTTTACCGCTTATGATTTATAAAGGAACTGAACTTTTACCGATCCAAGCTCGATAGTATCAAACTCTTCAAGCTTAATAGAATCTTTTACGGCTTTATCATTAACTTTTGGTTTGGCCATCCCCTCCACATAGCTTAAAAAATAGCCCTGGGGACGTATACTTATAGTAGCAGCTGTTTTTCCAACCATCAATCCGCTTACCATTATATCACATGAAGCCTCTTTTCCTATCTTTGTAAGCTTCTTGGTAAGAACAACCTCTCCTTCACCACCTGCAAGGTATGTTAACATACCTATATCAGATGCTTTTTTCTGTCCATTAGCTGAAGCCGGTGCTTTGGAAAGTGTTTTGGCAAGCATTTCCCTCTGCTGGTCAGTATCCATTATCATGGTTTGATCCATATCGGCCATCATTTCATCATCAGCTTCCTCCTCGCCTTCAGAATAACTGAACTCAAGAGTATGTTTCCCGATAGTTATAACATCACCACCCTTTAGATAATGAGAATTCACCAGGTTTTCATTCACAAAAGTACCGTTTTTACTTCGCAAATCCGTAACCAGAAAACCATCTCCCACGGAATCAATTTTGGTATGACTACCGGACACGGCAAGATTTTCAATTACAACATCATTATCTTCTTTACGTCCAATGGTAAGAGCATCCCCTTCATTAAGTTGAAAATCCTTAATGACTTTATCCTTGAATTTAAGTGTCAAAATCGGCATTGCAAAGCCCTCATATATTTTATTTGTTTTTAATTAAAAAAAAGGAGCTTGATTTTCCCGAAGGCATTATAAATACGCCCCATTATCCCTTCATTATCATACACTTTTTTAATCTTTATTACAATTACTGTTATATTGTCTTCACCGCCTCTCTCATTTGCAAGGTAAACGAGGCTTCGGACAGCTTTATCCGGGTTTTCTTTGTTAACAATATTAAGGATCTCTTCCGGTAAAACCAGATCAGTCAATCCATCGGAACTTATAACAAGGACATCTCCTCTTGCGCACTGGATCTCACAGCTGTCAGGTTCAACAGTCTCTTTTATCCCCATTCCCTGTGTCAGCATATGCCGGAATTCTCTTCCCAGACGATTTGCTGCTTCCGGGTCAATCTGGGCCTGTTCGGCTACAACTGTGTGTAAAACTGAAATAAGTTCGATATTATTGTTATGCACCAAAAAAATTGGGCTATCGCCTACATTTGCCACCACAAAGGTCTCATCAGTAAAGTAAATGCCTGATACTGTTGAGCCCATTCCCCGATAGTCTTCTTTACTCTGAGAAACCCTGAAAACACCCTGGTTGGCTAAATGAATACTTGAAAGAATGCGGTTTGCAGATTTTGAAAGGGTTTCATCTGAATCTTCAAGTTCTTCAACATCTCCACTTTCATCATCAAACCTTTTCATATATTCCCTGATAGTTTCAACCACAAGGCTGCTTGCCACTTCCCCTGCCTTATGCCCACCCATACCATCAGCAACTATATATAGACCGAGGTCATCGTCTAAAAACAGAGAATCTTCATTGATTTTTCGTTTTTGACCAACATCGGTAATGCCGGCAGATTCAACAACAACCATTGAAATACCTCACTTTTTTTGTTTATTGCAACTATTACTCCAAAGGTCAAGCATTTAGGGGGAAAAGCTGCAAAAAACATTTAAAGCTATTCAACATCAATTTTTTTTAACTAAATTTAAAATATATATTTTATGCCTGCTCCTGCTTTTTAGCTATTGCGGCATCAATTTTCTTCCCAAGAATTCTTAAATGGTTGGCTGCCTGCATACCATTCTGATATCGCTTACTTGTATCCTTTTCAAGCAACTTGTCAATTATTTTTACAAGTGGTTTTACAATTTTTGGATTGGTGTCTCTTGGATCAGGATGAGGCATATTTAATATCTGGTGCATCAAGGCAGCAGGGCTGTCTCCTTTAAACGGTACTATTCCTGTCAGTAATTGAAACATCATCACACCAAGAGAGAATAAATCAGATTTTCCATCCACTTTCTCACCGGATATCTGCTCGGGAGACATGTAAAAAGGCGTTCCTTTTACTACACCGGTCTGAGTCTGTGAAGTAGCAGTTATCCTGGCGATACCAAAGTCTGTTATTTTAACAACACCGGTTTTTAAAAGCATTATGTTGGCCGGTTTTATATCTCTGTGTACAACTCCTTTGTCATGCGCATAGCTAAGAGCATCAGCAACATCAGCCATATACTCTATAACCTTTCGCATGGGAATAAGGTTTTCTTTCTTTATATATTTCTCAAGATCTTCCCCTTCCAGAAATTCCATTGCAATATAGGCCAGGTCTTGTTCATCTCCAGCATCATAGATAGTAACAATATTAGGATGAGAAAGTGTACCCGCACTCTCGGCTTCCCTAAAGAATCTTATTTTCATCTTTTCAGCTTCATCCGGTTCAAAGTCATCCGAAAATTTCACCGTTTTTATTGCCGTAGTCCTGTTAATACGAGGATCCTGCCCCAGGTATACGATACCCATGGCCCCCTTTCCCAGTTGTTTTACTACTTCATATCTGCCAAGGGTCGGACGAGTGTCAAGACCTGTATCAAGACCATCACCACCTCCGCTTCCAAAAAAACCATCCCCAAATACCATGGTTTCACTTGCCTGCATAAGTTTTTTCTTTCGGTCAGAGACATCTTTGAATTTATTGTCATGTTTTTCAATACTCTCGTATACTGAAGCAGCTTTATTAAATTGCCTCTTCCTTTCAAAATCAAGACCAAGGTTATAAAGTATATCTCTCATACCGTCATCTATTGGCACCTTCTGGAACTTCTCGAAAGCCATGTCCAGCATTCCCTGTTCCTGGAAAGAAATACCCAGCATCTTATTGGTCTCAGCAGATTCACCTTCGGCTTTTTCCTGGCCGGCTTCAGTTATGAAAAATTTTATACTCACAACACCGATATAACCAGCAACAAGCTGCAGTATAGGATATGTTACCTGCACCCACATTTCTTTTATCACAAACAGGTATGTTGAACCTCCGATAAGAAAAAACAACATTATTATAAAGGTTATACTTGCTATAACCGCTTTCAGCCTTGGAAACACGAATGTTATTAAAAAACCTATAAAAATTATTAAAAGCAACTCGGCAACACGATCCCATTGGGGTTGTTTTACAAACTGTCTATGAAGAATTGAGGAAATAATATTTGCTGAAAACTCTCCAAAATTCATAAAAGGATCTACAGGGGTGCTGAGAGGGTTCGTTAGGCCTTTTGCGGAATGACTGACAAGAACAATTTTGTTTTTGAATATACTTAATGGAATTTTATCATTTATAACATCATAGAAAGAATAATTTTTAAACTTCCCCTTTTCGGATTTAAAATTAACAAGCATCTCTGAATATATAGTGGTTGGAATTAACACCGGACCAAGGTATACAGCTGATCCCATGTCAACAATTATCTTCTCTATGGGAATGTTCAAATAAAGTGCTGCAATTCTTAAAGTGTATGAAGGAATGAAAAGACCGTTAAACTCATAAATAAGTCGTTCTTTGCGGACTGTTCCGTCAATCTCTGCAGCATAGTTAATATGCCCCACCCCTTTGGAAGTTTCAAAAAAGGGCTTAATGGGGAGAAGTATTTCACTTGCTTTAAAATAATCAACTCCTTCAGGTACATCAACATTGTATATTGAATGATCTAAGAGAGCTTCATCAGCTTCACCTTCATCAAGGATTGTCTGATCTTTAAAAAACACTGGTAAAACAACTCTTCCGGATTCCCTTAGAGCTTCTGTAAGCTTCTTATCATTGTCAAGCTTTAACCTGGTATCTTTCATGGCCTGATAAAACAATTGCATACTATCATTTGTTTCATCAAACAGGTTTTTTTTAAAAAGAACTTCAAGCTCATTAACAGCTTTCAGACCTGTTCCCTCTTCAGGCTCACTATAGATAATATTAAGGCCTATTATTTTAGGGTTGCCGGCATTTATCTTTCTAACTCCCTCAGCAATTATTGAACGGGGCCAGGGCCATCTGCCAAGTTTTTCAATCGAATCATTATCAATTTCCACCAAAACAATTTCACTGGAGATGCTGACATCGCCTTTTAACTTCATCCTTGCATCGTAATACTTAAATTCAAGGGTATCCAGAAACTCTACTCTGAACATACCAAACCACAGAAATACAAATGTTATACCCAACCCCATAAAAATTACCGGGTGTTTTTTAAGAATACCCATAAAAATTTACCTTAAGTTAAAAATATGACCTAATAAATTCAAATAAAGAAATCGTTAAAATAAAGACATATACAAAAAAGAAGGAATCGTGTTCAATGAAATATAATATTATAAATTAGGGACATAGCATGTTAAACTCAAGAAAAAAACCAAAAAATGCATTTTCCCCAGGATTAAGGTCATTTCATGCTTTATGAGCTCGTAAAAAGTACAGTCGGTGGCTAAGTAAAATCTTCATATACAAGGCATCGTGTTGGTCAGACGCGAAGACATACATGTAGTATGTTAAACGTCTGGCCAAAAACTATAACGCAGTAGTCCCGCTACAGCGGGATTTACGACACTATCATATTTATTCCTGATATAATTCAAATATTTCACCTCACACTTATAAGCTTTTTTATTGTAAGCCCCTGAACCAGTATTGAAAATACCACTACAACATAGGCCATTGTGAGTATCAGCTCACGAGCGGGACCATTAGGAATGGAAAGAGCCAATGCAAAAGAAATCCCCCCTCTCAATCCGCCCCAGGTCATTATTCTCACAGCTTTAGGCGCAAATGGCCTCCATCTTCTAAAAATGCATACAGGTATGCCTATACTTATGAATCTTGCAAGAAGAGAAAGAAAAACTGTTATCATTCCCGCAAAAAGATATTTACCGTTAAGGGTCAATACAAGGACCTCAAGGCCGATGAGAACAAACAGCAACGCATTTAGAATAACATCAACAAGCTCCCAAAACATATCAAGATGCTCACGGGTAATATCTGACATGGCAAAATTTCTTCCCTGGTTACCTATAAGCAGGCCGGCAACAACGATTGCTATTGGAGCGGAAAGATGAAGTAATGATGCAAGCGTGTATCCACTTATAACAAGAGCAAGAGTAATTATAACCTCCACCTGATAGTTGTTAATACTTTTCAGGATTCTGTATACAAAATATCCGGCAACAAGGCCAAAGACAACCCCACCTATCACCTCTTTTGCAAAAAGAGTAAGGATATGGTCGATATTTATATCACCCCCTGCTGTTGCAACTTCAAAAATTACAAGAAAAACTACAACTCCGAACCCATCATTAAAAAGAGACTCACCAGCTATTTTTGTTTCAAGACTTTTTGGAGCACCTGCCTTTTTCATAATCCCAAGAACGGCTATAGGGTCAGTTGGTGAAATAAGAGCTCCAAATAAAAGGCAGTCAATAAACCGAAGATCAAAACCAAAAATTTCGCTTAGTCCGTATACCATTGATCCAACAAGAAAAGTAGAAGAGACAACCCCAAGAGTAGCAAAAGTGCCTATTTCAAGTTTCTGTTCAGACAGATCATTAATATTAACATGTATGGCACCTGCAAAAAGAAGCAAGCCCAGCATTCCCTCCATCAGGATTTTGTTAAAATCCATACTTCGTATTAATTTGTCTGCATAAATTCTAACCGGGAACCCAAAATTTTCCATAACAATCAATAAGACAGCCATGAAAAATGATATCAGCATAAGGCCGATTGACATGGGCATTTTTATATACCTGTGATTAACGTACGCAAAAAACGCAGCCAGAGTGATAAGAATTGAGATTGCATGAAACGGTTCCATAATTATTCCCTTATATAAATCAAGGCAGATAAAACATATATTATGGTATTATAAATATTTATACTCGATAAAAATAAAGAAGGGCTTTTGAGCAGTGAAATTATACAAAAAGGGCTAAAAACACCATAAAACTTAAAAAACCAACTTTCACAAAGAATAATCGGAAAGTAAATAATGTTGAATTAATTAAGAATATATTTTCTTGGATTAATTTTTATTCCGTTTAGATGGACTTCATAATGAAGGTGAGGTCCTGTGCTTCTACCGGTATTTCCAATCAAGGCAATTACATCACCTCTTTTTACCAGTTCATGCCGCTTCTTAAGTATTTTGGAGAGGTGAGCATATCGTGTAACCATTCCATGGCCATGATCAATTGTGATAAGTTTGCCAAGGGTCCCTTTTGAGCCTGCAACGGTAACTATCCCGTCAGCAGTTGCTATAACAGGGGTCCCGATTCGACCACTATAATCAATCCCCTTATGAAACTCACGTTTATTAGTAAATGTAGATAACCTTGTTCCAAATCTTGAGGTAACCCTTCCTTTAGTTGGCCTGATTGATGGTGTTGAAGCAAGAAGGTTTTTCTGATCTTCAAGATGTTTAAGTAGATTTTCAAGCCCGCCTTTTTGTTTTATAGATGCATATTCAAGTTCTTCAACCTGTTCATGCATTTCACGAATAAGATTATTGTTCTTATTTTGAAGCATTAAACCAGGGTTGAGGTCATCAGGTATTGTACCTCCAACACCAAAAAGTCCTTCATTAGTATCGGAATCTTCGATATTTGCAATAATTCTTATCTTCTTTTCAAAACCATTTAATTCAAAAAGTTTCGTTTTAAATGAATTTATCTCACCTGCAAATTTATGGATCTGTTTCTTCTGGGTTGATATATCTTCAAGCTGGTTTTGAATAGTTCTTTCAAGTACAAGCGTGCTTGAATTTATCTTTTTTAATTTTAGATAATTAAAAGTCAGAAAACCAAAAGAAAAAAAGGCAACCGTAATAAAAGCAGATAAAAGAATCAAAGAAAGTTTAGATACAGTTATCTGTCGGTTTTTAAAGTTTGAACTGTCAAACATGAAGAAAGTGATCTTATTTCGCATAGAAGACTCTCAGGCTACATTTACTCTTTTCATTAAAACCCTGCAATAACAAGAAAAAACATACTACAATCTGATTATTCTAAATAATTGTCAAATTAATACAATTAATAAATACTTCATGTCAACCCAATAATTTCAATTTATTAGATGACTATTTATTCGCAATTGCCTTTTAACACTAAAAACAGGCTCTCAACTTTTCATAAAATGTTGATATACATATATCAATTTCGAATTATACTTTTCAAACTATACAATATATTGCATAAATATTTATTTTTAAAAAATCAATAGACAGTTTATTATAACTTTCTTGCACTTGCCTAATAAAACGTTGTCAGGTATAAAAATGCCACTATGAAAAAAAATATACCAATTGCTATAATAGGGATGTCCGGGATTTTTCCAGGTGCTCCGAACCTGAATATTTTCTGGAATAATATAATAAATGAAGTTGAATCAATAATCGAAATCCCAAAAAACAGGTGGATAGTTGACCCTGAAATCGTTTATTCACCTGATTATTCTCCGGACACTGCCTGCTCAAAACGTGCAGGCCTTATCGACTTTGAAATTACTCCAGACATTCACAACAGGGATCATGGGATCGATCTGGATACCGATCTTGTAAGAGGCCTTGACCCTTTGTATCATTTGGTTCTTGAAACTGGGGCTGAAGCACTGTCAGAGTGCAAGTTGTCACCACTGGATAAAAGTAAAACCGGCGTAATTCTTGCTGCAATTGCTCTGCCAACAGATTCATCTTCCTTAATTACAAGAAAATTTCTTAGTTCTGTCTTTGAAAAGAAAATCTTTAAAAGCACCCCAACTGAGAACGAAGAAAGCAACCATTATGAAAGAAAATCTTCAATTTCCAAAAATCAATCACTGGCTTCAAGGGTAACGAGTCTACCAGCGGCTGTTCTTGCAAAATATCTTGGTCTTCAAGGGGGCAGTTATACTCTGGATGCCGCCTGCTCATCTACACTTTACGCAATCAAACTTGCCTGTGATGAACTTCAGTATCGTAGAACTGACGTTATGCTTGCAGGCGGTGTTTCAAGACCCGAAAGCCTGTATACACAAGTCGGTTTTACGCAACTCAAGGCTCTTTCTCCTACGGGACGGTGCGCTCCTTTTGATAAAAGTGCAGATGGTCTTGTTGTAGGAGAAGGAGCAGGTATGCTTGTTCTCAAACGTCTTGATGATGCTCTTCGGGACAGTGATAAAATCATGGGGATTATTAAAGGTGTGGGACTTTCCAATGACATAGGCGGAAACCTGCTTGCCCCTGACAGTGAAGGTCAGGTTCGTTCAATGCTCGCAGCATACAAAGGCTCTGGTTTATCTCCGCATGATATTGATCTCATAGAATGCCATGGTGCGGGAACACCTGTAGGCGATAGAAAGGAACTTTCAAGTCTTAGAACATTATGGGGGGATTCAGACTGGTCAGCAGAGCAATGTGCAATCGGATCAGTAAAATCAATGATCGGACATCTATTGACCGCTGCAGGGGCTGCAGGAATGATCAAAACAATTCTTTCACTTCAGCACGGTGTTCTTCCTCCATCGTTGAATTTTTCAAAACCATCAGAAAGCAGTCCGCTGATTGGCAGTCCCTTCAGGGTCCAGACCAAAGCATGCGAATGGGAAAGAAGGAAAAAAAATCAGCCGTTCAGGGCAGCAGTAAGTGCCTTTGGGTTTGGAGGTATCAACGGCCACCTTATTTTAGAAGAATGGTTCAATGAAAAAGGAAATCAATTTTATGTTCCTGAAAAATATAAAATTAGCGAAGCAGGTGATTTACCTGCTATAAAAAAAGAATCTTCAGATATTTTTCTTCCTGACACCAAATTACCAATTGCAGTTATCGGTATGGATTCGGTGTTAGGACCCATTAAAACATTATACGACTTTCAAAAAACAATACTAAACGGCCACTCTGCCTTTATTAAAAGACCTAAAAACAAGTGGAACGGCTGTGATGATACAGTGTCCGAATATCTTGATAAGAATTTGCATTACGGAAGTTTTATTGAAGGTATTTCGACATATATAGGCGAATTTCACATTCCACCTAATGAAATCCCTGACATGCTTCCCCAACATCTTTTAATGCTGAAAGTTGCAGCGAAGGCTATGGAGGATGCCGGGCTTTTTGACAGGAATAATAAGAACAGAACTGACCGCCCTGATATGGGAGTTACAATCGGGATGGACTTTGATATGGAGGCCACGGACTATCACTTCCGATGGAATCTTGTAAATTTAATCAATGAATGGAAAAAGAAGTATAGTCTGGTAATTGATGACACCAGAACAAACTCATGGCTTGAGTCATTGAAGGCATCCTACAGCCCACCTTTAATATCCTCAAGAACTGTAGGGGCTCTTGGAGGAATCATGGCGAGCAGGATCGCCAAAGAATTCAGGTTAGGAGGGCCTGGCTTTATTGTGTCCTGTGAGGAATGTTCAGGTCTCAAAGCACTTGAAATAGGTGTAAGGTCATTACAGCAGAATGAAACAAACACCTTTCTTGTCGGGGCTGTCGATCTTCCGGGTGATTTACGACGAATTATAACTTCTCAAGAAGTCAAATCGTATACTGATAAAGATTTTACTATTCCTTTTGACGAATCTGCAGATGGAACTCTCCCCGGTGAAGGCGCTGTTGCACTTGTATTAAAACGTCTTGATGATGCTCTTCGGGATGAAGACAGGATTTATTCTGTTGTTCGTGGAATTGGAAAATCAAGTGGTGGAAACATCAGGATCGATAATAATTCAGAAGTTTCGGAGCTTATCAACAATTATAATGTTTCCCTTGAAAGGTCATTCGGGGATGCAGATGTTTCTCCTGAGTCAATAAGTTATATTGAAACCCACGGAAGCGGCGATCCTGTGGATGATCATATCGAATCTGAAGCAATTCATACATTTTTTGAAAAACATTTTGACCCTAAAGAAACTATTAGTGAGGACTCGATAGCAATTGGATCGGTAAAGGCAAATATCGGGAATACCGGTGCTGTGGCGGGCCTTGCATCTTTTGTCAAAACCAGTCTCTGCCTTTATCAGGAAATTATCCCGCCATTAAGTAATTTCACACGTCCGAAAAACGACAAATTTATTGATAAAAACGTTTTTCATATTCCGCACTTTCCTCATTACTGGTTCCGGGACAGAATGGACGGCGTCAGAAGAGCTTGCGTAGGTTCAATGACAAACGACGGAAATTGCATGCATGTAATAGTTGAAAACTTTGATTATTTTACCGTACCAAAAACACCGAAAAGAGTAATACGTGAAAGGAAAAGACCCCTTGGGTATAAAGAATCCGGACTTTTTGTCGTTGAAGGTAATAGTAAAGCAGAACTGCTTCAAGGTCTTGATTTACTTTTGCAGCATATTAAAAAACATGCAGAAAAAGACACTAATATAGAATCAATGGCCCGCAGCTGGTACCAAAAAAACAGTCAGGATTACAAAAAAATACTGGCAGTATCAATTATTGCCGGAGACATAGTAAAACTTGGAAAATGGATTTCTGATGCAAAAGATACAGTCTCGAAAGACAATCCTATAAAACTAAACGGCCCTGACGGGATAAAATATTCGCCTGAACCTTTGGGCACATCAGGGGAAATAGCATTTATCTTTCCCGGCTCGGGAAATCATTATGTTGGAATGGGGAGAAGCATAGGAGTTGTATGGCCGGAAATCCTGAGAAAAATGGATGAGGAAACACTTCAGTTAAAAACCCAGCTAATTCCTCAATGCTATATTCCATGGGGGAATATTTGGGAAAATGGTTGGGAAAAAAATGCACACAATAAAATCATATCAAACCCTTTGCACATGATTTTCGGACAGGTTGCACATGGCGGAGTTATTTCAAATCTTGTGAGAAGTTTCTCAATAAAACCTTCTGCAGTTATCGGATACAGCCTCGGCGAATCTGCAGGTCTTTTTGCTCTCGAAGCCTGGCCTGAACGAGGCAACATGCTTGAAAGAATGAAAGCATCCAACCTCTTCCACACAGAACTTACCGGTCCATGTAATGCAGCCAGAAAAGTGTGGAAAATACCACCTGATGAAGATGTTGAGTGGTATGTTGCCGCGGTAAACCGCTCTGCAAAAACAGTTAAAAAGGTAATAAAAAAAATTCCTGCCGCACATCTTCTTATTGTAAATACACCGGAAGAATGTGTAATAGGAGGAAGGAAAAAACAGGTTCGGGCAGCGATCAAAATACTTGGGTGTGAATATGTTCCAATAGAAGGCGTGGTAACCGTCCATTGTGATGCAGCCGTACCTGCAAAGGAAGCATACAAGGACCTTCATCTATTCCCCACAACCCAGCCTGGATTTATAAGGTTCTACAGCTGTTCACGCGAACGAACTTATGACCTTACAAGCGAAAATGCCGCATCATCAATACTTAATCAGGCATTGTTCGGTTTTGACTTTACCGCCACAATAAAGCAGGCATATAAAGATGGTATAAGATACTTTCTTGAAATGGGCCCCCACTCCTCATGCACAAGAATGATAAGCAGAACTCTTGAAGATGAACACCACATTGCTGTTTCAGCTTGCGCCCGTGGAGAAGAAGACTATCTCACTATACTGAAGTTCCTTGGTTCACTGATCGCAGAACGTGTACCTGTAAATCTTGAAAAGCTTTATGGTGACAGCTCTTACCCGAAACAGCTGATAAACCCTGAATTGGAATCAGGGTTGAAAAAAACAATAACATTATATTCAGGAGGAAAACTTTATTCTCCCCCCGGACCTCCTGAAACAAAAACTATGCAGCCTGACTTCGTACCGGCAGCTCAGGTTAAAACTAACAAAATCCCGGAAACAATAGAAATAGAAAAAAATAATATAAATCTTGCTGAACTGCATCCTTCTTCCGAAATTTTTGTCCATATGGATGAAAGCATAAGTAAAACATACGAAGCTCATAAAGCCTTTCTTGATTTCTCAAACACAATATCAGAGACACTTGCAAAAACAATCGAATTGCAAACAAAGCTTATAGAAACTGCAATATCAACAGGTAATGAAGAGGCTCTTTCAGGACTTGAACAGATAAAACAGAACACATCATTTACTCATGAACTTAAAGAAGAAAAAAACATAAAGCTTTCTCAGCAACAAGATATGCAAAGCCCTGCATTCTCCAGGGACTTATGCCTTGAGTTTGCAACAGGATCAGTGGCTAAGGTTCTGGGCCCGGAGTTTCTCCCGGTTGACTCATATAATGTCAGGGTACGTCTTCCGGATGAACCGCTCATGCTTGTGGACAGGATTATTTCCGTTGAAGGAGAAAAAGGCTCACTTGGCCCGGGGAAAATAGTTACAGAACATGATGTTCTTCCGGGAGCATGGTATCTGGATGGTGGACGTGCACCAGTTTGCATTTCAGTTGAAGCCGGTCAGGCAGACCTTTTCCTTTGTTCCTATCTCGGCATTGATCTTATTGTAAAAGGTGAAAGAGCTTACAGGCTGCTTGACGCAAAGGTTGTTTTCCACAGGGATTTGCCCCGGCCAAACGATACCATACGTTATGAAATTAATATTGACAAATTTGTACGTCAGGGGGAAACTTTTCTTTTTTTCTTTAGATTTGAAGGGTTTATTGGAGATTCACATCTGATTACAATGACCGACGGCTGTGCAGGCTTTTTTACAAATGAGGAAGTTAAAAATTCAGGGGGGATAATCCTAACTGAAGAAGAAAAGCTCCCTGAAAAAGGAAAAAGGATAAAAGACTGGCAAGACCTTGTCCCTTCTATGGTAAAATCTCTTGACGACAATGCCGTTAATGCTCTGAGAGAGGGTAATGCAGAAAATGCTTTTGGACAGGTGTTTAAAGGAGTCAGGCTTTCAGATTCCATAAAGCTGCCCGGCGGGCGAATGAAGCTTGTTGACAGAGTCCTTTCTATGAACCCTGAAGGCGGCCGTTACGGTCTTGGAATGATAGAAGCCGAGGCGGATATCCACGCTGAAGACTGGTTTCTCACCTGCCATTTTGTAGATGACATGGTTATGCCGGGTACACTAATGTATGAGTGTTGCGAACATACTCTTAGGATATTAACTCAATGCATGGGATGGGTCACCGAAAAGAAAGATGTTTTTTATGAGCCGCTAATCGGGATTCAAAGCACCTTGAAATGCCGTGGCCCGGTAACACCTGATACACCGCATGTCATTTACAGGGTGGAGGTGAAGGAAATTGGATATTCGCCACAGCCATATGTTATAGCAGATGCTCATATGTATGCAGAGGAAAGGGAAATAGTGATGTTTCAAGACATGTCCCTTCAAATAAACGGTATAACTCGGAGTGAAATTGAGTCGTTCTGGAAAAAAAGGAACAACGAATCAACTGAAGAAATAATTCCCATCCCCAAAAAGACACTATTTGACCGAAACATGCTACTTGCATACTGTACAGGGAAACCATCCGAAGCATTTGGTGAACAGTATAAGATTTTTGACTATGACAGAATTATTGCCCGGCTTCCCGCCCCCCCTTATTTTTTCATTGACCGAATAACATATATTGAACCTATACCATGGGTACTTAAACCGGGAGGCTGGATTGAAGCTGAATACAAGGTCCCTTCAAATGCATGGTATTTCAAGGCGGATAAGTCAATATCAATGCCGTTCTGCATCCTGCTTGAGATAGCTCTTCAGCCCTGCGGGTGGCTTGCTGCTTATGTCGGGTCTGCTCTTAGAAGTAAAAAAGACCTCAAGTTCAGAAATCTTGGTGGTAACGCAATACAATACAACGATATAATACCTGACATGGAAAACCCTGAAGAAACTACCCTTACAATGAGAACCCGCCTGACAAAAGTTTCTGAAGCGGGAAGTATTATCATTGAAGAGTTCGACTTGCAGGTCCTCTGCAACGAAAAAATTGTTTATGAAGGCGACACCTCTTTCGGTTTTTTTACTGCCGAAGCCCTTGCACGGCAAGTGGGAATACGAAATGCAGAGAAAAGTTCATATATCCCTACACCTGAAGAACTTGAAAGAAGCAAATCATATCTATTTGAGGATGAAATACCATTAAAACCGGAGGATGCTGAAAATGACACCAGTATATTTGATTATCTTGAAAAAGGTACAATCTCTTCTGCCGGGATGCCTGGAAAAGCGCTCAGGATGATAGATGAGGTTGAAATATTTGTTTCTGATGGAGGTCCTAATGGACTTGGATTTATTCGCGGTATGAAGATTGTTGACCCTGAAGAATGGTTCTTCAAGGCACACTTTTACCAGGATCCTGTTTGCCCGGGTTCCCTCGGTATTGAATCTTTCATACAGCTTGTAAAATATGCCGCCCTTGACAGGTGGGGACATCTTGCAAACAACAGCAGGTTCTCACTTGTTACAGGAGAAGAACACCACTGGATTTACCGTGGTCAGATAATTCCAAAAAATAATAAAGTCGAGGTTGACGTGGTCATAACAAAAATTATAGATGAGATTGAACCGACTATATTTGCTGAAGGGTACTTGAAAGTTGACGGAATTACTATATATAAGATGGAAAACTTTGGTATAAAATTGTTGAAAGTTTAAAATACTTTATTAAGTCAAAACAAAAGGTAAGACTTAAATGCTCTATTCTAAGGTATACATAGATTCATTCGGTTATGAACTCGCACCAAATGTGGTTACATCTGCAGATATTGAAAAACGCCTGGAGCCTTTTTATGAAAAGCTTCATTTTAAAAAGGGCCAACTTGAATCACTTACAGGAATTTATGAACGAAGATTCTGGGACTATAAACACACCATGCATGAAGGTGCTGTAAAAGCCGGCAATAAAGCAATTGAAGCATCAGAAATATCACCTGAAGATATTGGAATGGTAATATATGGCGGAGTATGCAGGGACAACCTTGAACCTGCCACTGCATGTGCCGTGGCACACAAACTTGGTATTGGCCGGTGCGCTCAGATATATGACGTTTCAAATGCATGTCTTGGTGTTTTGAACGGAATGATACAGACAGCAAACGCAATTGAACTCGGACATATTAAGGCGGGTCTTGTAGTATCATGCGAATCCTCACGCCAGATAATAGATTCAACAATAAAACGCCTTCTCGAACTAAAAGACATGGATACATTTAAAACTACCCTTGCAACCCTTACAGGAGGGTCAGGGGCTGTTGCTGTTCTTCTAACAGATCAATCCTTTTCAAACAGCGGACATCGTTTTCTTGGAGGTGTAATGAGAAATGCCACGGAACATTACAAACTTTGCCGATGGGGACCGGATACAGGAATGCCTGCAAGCGGTCTTCATGTCATGGAAACAGATTCCGTTGGAGTTTTGCAAAATGGTGTAGCACTTGCTATTGATACTTATAAAGATTTCAAAAAAGAATTATCACTTACTCCCGACCAACCTGACAAAGTCATCTGCCATCAGGTAGGAGAAGCCCATCAGAATTCAATTCTTGATGCTATCGGAATCTCAAAGGAAAAGGATTTTATTACATACCCGTTCCTCGGTAACATTGGAACGGTATCACTTCCCATATCTGCAGCTATTGCAAATGAACGTGAATTTCTTATACCTGGCGACTTAGTAAGTTTTTTAGGAATAGGAAGCGGACTTAACTGTACGATGCTGGGGGTAAGATGGTAAAACAGGATAAAATTATGAATAATGATAATCCGGTTGACATCTCATCAATTAAGCATCTTTATCCCTTTGAATCGCGTTATTTGGAAATTAACGGCCTGAAATACCACTACCTGGATGAAGGTGAAGGAGAGCCTGTGGTGATGATTCACGGGAATCCCACATGGTCGTTCTATTTCCGTGAACTTATCTCGGATCTTTCTTCGGAATATCGCACGATTGCAGTTGACCATATCGGTTGCGGGCTATCCGACAAACCACGACCCGACGTATACGACTACAGACTGGAAAACCGGGTAGATGACATCGAAAACCTCATTGATTCTCTTGATTTAAAGGAAAGGATAACCCTGGTGCTTCATGATTGGGGAGGTATGATAGGAATGGCTTATGCTCTGAGACACCCTGAAAAAATAGCTCGCATAATAATTACAAATACTGCCGCTTTTTTTCCTCCGTCAGGAAATAAGATTCCATTTAGACTTTGGGTTATCAGAAATATATTGCCGTTTGCAACAATAGGCGTACTTGGATTTAATCTTTTTGCCGAAGCTGCATCGTTCATGTGTTCAAAAAAGGGGCTTAAAAAAGATGTAAAGAAAGGACTCAAAATTCCTTACAATAGCTGGAAAAATAGAATTGCAACACTGAAATTTGTACAGGATATACCCCTTACAGAAAAAGATCCAAGTTACAGTATAGTAAAATCAGTTGAAGAAAGTTTGCATACACTTTCAGATATTCCTAAGCTAATATGCTGGGGTATGCACGATTTTGTTTTTGACAGTTCATATCTGGCAGAATGGGAGCGTAGATTTCCTAATGCCGAAGTGCACAGATTCATAAATGCCGGGCACTATGTACTCGAAGATGAACCTGATAAAATTGTCGCCCTGGCGAAGAACTTTTTAAAAAAACATCCTGTTTAACCTAAAATTGCTAATAGAAAACGGGGAAAATATATTTAAGTAAATTATTCAATCCCGTAAATAATTTTATAACTGATCAGGATTTTGTAGAACTATCTATATAAATAAATTATGGAAAATATAATCGAACAAAATAGCAACGAGAACCATAAAGACAAAATATATAATCTTGCATTATATCTGAGGAATATGGCTGATATGAAGCCATATAAAAAAGCTGTTGTTTACCCTTGCGGCCGTGACAAGAAAGGACGGGTTAAATATGTACACCTCACATTCCAACAGCTTGACAGGGAATCAGACCTTATTGCCCAGGGCCTAGAGGATTCAGGAATCAAACGTGGCACGAGAACAATATTGATGGTTAAGCCGGGTCTTGACTTTTTTTCAATAACATTTGCTTTGATCAAAACAGGTGCTGTGCCTGTCATGGTTGATCCTGGAATGGGTATAGGCAGGATGCTTAACTGTCTTAAAGAAGGCCGCCCGGAAGCTTTTATCGGTATCCCAAAGGCTCATATATTAAGGACAATCTTTCCAAAATATTTCAAAACAGTAAAAACATATATTACTGTAGGCAAGCGATGGTTCTGGGGTGGGGCTACCTTGAAAGAGTTAACAAAAAAAGTATGGTACCCATACAAAATTGCCAAAACGCTTCACGATGAAACAGCAGCCATTATGTTTACTACCGGTAGCACGGGACCCGCCAAAGGAGTTGTCTATACCCACGGTACATTTGAAGCCCAGGTACGTCAGATACATTCTCACTTTGAAATAACAACGGATGAAATTGACCTGCCAACATTTCCTTTATTTGCTATTTTTGATCCTGCTCTAGGTATAACCGCTGTAATTCCGGACATGGATCCCACAAAACCAGCACTCGTTAACCCTGAAAAAATTATTGGTGCTATCACGGATCATGGTGTAACCAACATGTTTGCATCACCAGCACTTTTGAACAGGGTCGGCCGTTACGGTATGGACAAGGGTATACGACTACCTTCATTAAAAAGAGTTATATCTGCAGGAGCACCGGTATTGCCCGCCAATATAAAACAATTCAATACCATGCTTTCTGTAGAAGCTGAAATACACACGCCATACGGCGCGACAGAAGCCTTTCCCATCATATCAATTAAAAGTAGTGAGATTCTTTCTGAAACGTACAAATTGAGCGAAAAAGGCTTTGGGACATGTATAGGTGTTCCAATAAACGACTACGATGTAAGGCTTATAGAAATAACAGATGATCCGATTGAAATCTGGTCTGATGATCTTTTAGTTAAACAGGGGGAAATTGGTGAGATAACAGTAAAAGGCGAGCTTGTAACTAAAAAATATTTCAGCAGATCAGATGCTGATTCCCACGCAAAAGTTAAAGATGGTGATACTGTATGGCACAGAATGGGAGATCTGGGATGGATGGATAAAAACGGCAGAATATGGTTTTGCGGTAGAAAAAATCATCGTGTAATAATCTCTGCAAATAATACCGCATATACCGTCCCCTGTGAAGCCATATTCAACAACCACCCGGGAGTATTGAGAAGCGCCCTGGTCGGCATTGGGCCGCCGGGAAATCAGAAACCTGTTATCTGTATTGAACGTAATGCTGAGAACAAAATAAGCAAAAAAAAGCTGGGAAAAGAACTTGTTGAGATTGCAGGACAACACATGATAACAAAAAGCATTGAAACTATATTGTTTCCAGGGACCTTCCCGGTAGATATCAGGCATAACTCAAAGATATTCCGTGAAAAACTGGCTGTATGGGCAACAAAAAAAATAAAAGACCAGTAAAGTATTGATGAACTCTTAAAAACTATAATCGATGGCTAAGTAAAAATCTTCATATACAAGGCATCGTGTTTGGCCAGGCGTGAAGGCATACATGTAGTATGTCGAACGTCTGGCCAAACGCTATAACGCAGTAGATGGAGACTTTTTACGACGTCATTAAATATTATCATGGCAAATGATCCAAAACAGAATGTACTTGTAACCGGTGGTGGAGGTTTCCTTGGTAGCGCTATCGTAAAGATGCTTCATGAAAGAGGAGATCAGGTCACAAGTTTTTCCCGTGGCTTTTATCCTGAACTGGAGTCGATGGGTGTGAAGCAGGTACAAGGAGATTTATGTGAATATAAGTCTGTTTCAAACGCCTGCAGAGAAGCAGATGTTGTCTTCCACGTAGCGGCCAAACCCGGAGTCTGGGGGAAATATTCAGATTTCTATAATACAAATGTCACAGGTACCGTAAATATTGTAAATGCCTGTCTTGAACATGAAGTCCCAAGACTTGTACATACAAGTTCACCAAGTGTTGTTTTTAACGGTTCTGACATGGAGGGAGTTAACGAATCGGTCCCCTACCCCGATTATTTTCATTCACACTATTCTAAAACAAAGGCCATTGCAGAACAGTATGTAATCAAATCTACCAGTGATAAATTAAAAACAATTATCTTAAGGCCTCACCTGATATGGGGACCAAAAGACAATCACCTCGTTCCGAGAATTATTTCACGCGCAAAACGGCTGGTCAGAATCGGCAGCCGTGATAATCTTGTTGATACTGTTTACATTTCAAATGCCGCTCATGCACATATTCTTGCAGCCGATAAACTTGTTGAAAAACCGGGTCTTTCGGGAAACATATATTTTGTAAGCCAGGATGAGCCGATATGCGTTTGGGATATGATTAACGATATATTAGGAGCCGCTGGCCTTGATCCAATAAATAAATCAATGCCACATGGCCTTGTAAGGCTCATCGCAGCTATTCTTGAATTAGTTTATATGACATTCAAAATAAAAGAGGAGCCGCCTTTAACACGCTTTGTGGTTGATGAACTTGCCTCATCCCACTGGTTTGACATCAGTGCTATAAAAAATGACCTGGGATATACTCCTCTTGTATCAATTAATGAGGGGCTTAAGGAACTAGAAAACTGGTTGCGAAATAACTGATTATATCGTAAAAAATATTTATATTATTAAAACTCAACAGAGCCTGCACTAAAATTAACATACCGAACACAAAAGATAATCATGCATACATTCTCAGCCATATGGTGGTTATCGGGTGCGGACTTGGAGCAGTATACTGCATACTTGATACATTTATATACCTGTTTTTATCAAATGATTTTGATTTCACTAATTTTTTTCTGGGCCCTGACAATGGTCAAATATTTTCCAGATTGGTTGCATTATGCCTTTTTCTGGTTTTCGGCTCCCATGCACAGTTTACCATTGAGAAGCTTAGGAGTTCACATAGAAAATTACTTAAATACAAAAGTATTCTAGAAAAAGAGGTAGAAAAACAAAACGCCGATTTAAATGGCTCCTATACGAGGGTTGAGAAAGAAATTGTTGAGCGTAAAAAAGCAGAAAATGAACTTTTTGAAACAAAAGAGTATATAGAAAATATAATCAGCTCAATGAACAGTTCCCTTGTTGTAACTGACCCCGAACTTACAATTTCCCTTACAAACAAAGCAACATGTGAACTTTTAAATTATTCTGAAAGTGAATTGATCGGCAAACCCATTGAAAATATCTTTTACAATAAAGACTTATTTATAAATACCCTTCACGATAAACTGTTGAGTGAAAGTTCCGTGAAAAACTACGAAACATTATACAAAACCAGCTCCGGCGAGAAGATCCCGGTAATATTCCTAAGCTCAATAATGTACAAGGACGGAAAAGATCGAAGAACACCAACCGGTATTATCTGCGTCGCTCAGAACATATCTCATCTGAAACAGACAAAGGAAGAGCTGATGAATACATTTACAGAACTCGAGAGAACAAAAGACATGCTTGTGCAGTCTGAAAAATTGGCTGCCATAGGTCGTTTGTCTGCAGGCATTTCACATGAGATTCTCAACCCTATAAATATAATCTCAATGCGCTTACAACTCCTAGAAATGACTGAAAAAATGACCGAACAGGGGAAAAGCACACTTAGTATCTGTGAAAACCAGTTAGAAAGGGTTGTTAAAATAACAAAGGACCTGGGGCAGTTTTCCAGGTTTCATGAAAAATATTTCAAAGTAAACGATATAAACAAGATTATTACTCATATCCTTGTCCTTTGCGGCCCGCAATTTAAAGTTGACGGGGTTAATACAGATATTCAATACCATCCTGACCTTCCGTTAGTACCGGTTGACAAGGACAGAATTGAGCAGGTTCTTTTCAACATTGTTTCAAATGCAGTTGCCTCGATGACAGGAAAAGGTGAAAAAAACCTTAAAATATCAACAGAACTGTCATCAAGTGGAAAAAACATTCAGATAAAAATATCAGACTCTGGAACAGGTATTAATCCAGATGATACAACGAAAATCTTTGATCCGTTCTATACTACTAAAGACCCGGATCAGGGCACAGGCCTGGGATTATTCATATCATACAGCATTATTGAAGATCATGGCGGGGAAATAAAAGTTGAAAATAATGAGATTGGGGGTGTCTCGTTTATCATTGAACTTCCAATAGAAAGAAAACGTAAAAATGATTAAAGGCTATCTCGAAATAAGATATAATTACCGGAAAGGTACAAAGGGTAGATAAAACAGAGTATACAATTAATATGTAAGCATTTTGAGATGCTTTGTAATACCGCCAGTATCACTTAGATTTATTTTGAAACAATTTCTAATAAAAAGGAGATCTGAGTTGTGGATAAAATACTTATCGTTGATGACGAGATAGAAGTATGTACTGTTCTGGAAGAGTTTCTGGCTTTAAGAGAGTTCGAAGTCTACTCAGCACAGGATGGCCGTTCAGCCATAGAAAAGGTAAAAGAGGTTAAACCACATATTGTATTACTCGACATTATAATGCCCGGAATGGGTGGTATCGAAGTTTTACAGGAAATAAGAAAGATTGACCCTGATATAGGAGTCATAATGATTACCGCAGTTGCAGATCAGAATCTTGGTAACAATGCATTGAAGCTTGGAGCGCATGATTTTATAACAAAACCTGTAGACCTTAACTATCTTGAGACTGTTGTTATGGTAAAAATAATTAACATCCGGGGTTGATAGTGTGGTAAGAAGAGGCCCCTGAAATGAAATAAACGGTTTTCTGTGATTATGGATTTTCCTTTGAGATTTTTTTAAATTCCGGCATAAGTTCTAAAAACATATCATAAATATTATGATCAAAATGAGAACCACGACCTTCTTTCATTATACTTAAGACTTGATCCTCGGGAAAAGCTTTTTTATATACCCTGTCATGGCTTAATGCATCATAGACATCAACTAAAGCCACAATTCGTGCAGCTTCAGGAATATCTTCACCTGAAAGCCCTTCAGGATAACCTTTCCCGTCCCACCTTTCATGATGATAAAGAGCAATATCTTTTGCCATTATATGCATGGGATATTCTGTATCACCGAATATCTGTCCCCCAATAGTTGTATGGGATTTTATGATATCAAACTCATCCTCGTCCAACATCCCACGTTTTCTTAATACATTGTCAGGGACACCTATCTTTCCTATATCATGCATAGGAGAGGCAAGTTGAATATCATCAATTCTTTCAATGGGCCAACCTGCCTTCTCTGCAAGAACGGCACTGAATAAGGCAATTCGTCTAACATGGCCTCCGGTTTCCTCATCTCTTGATTCAAGGGCCGTCAGAAGTCTTAAAATAGTTTCTTCGTGTGTGCGGCGTATAATCATTGTCTGACGACGAACTATCTTTTCAAGGCTCTGTCCGTACTCACGCAGGGCCATTTCCTGTTTCAGCATCCTTTGCCCAACATTAATACGGGCCCAGAGTTCGTCATAATCAAAGGGCTTAACCATATAATCATCAGCACCAATTTCGGACAGACCTTTTACGATATCCTCTTTATTCCCTTTCGAAGTAAGAATGATTATATACACATATGGCTTGTCCGCGCCCGCATGCCCCCTTATGTGTGTTATAAATTCAACTCCGTCCATCTCAGGCATTAACCAGTCGGTTATAACAAATTCAACATCGTTGGAAAGAAACTTCTCAATCGCATCCAACCCGTTCTCGGCTGTAATAACGCTATGCCCCATTTTCTCCAGAAAAAACTGTAGTCGGCGTAATGTTATTTGTTCGTCTTCCGCAATCAGAATTTTCAATCAACATCCTCCTTAGCTAACTTTTGAAGAGCTATTTCAAGTTTTGACAGCTCAAGAACCAGCAGGTCAAAGTCTTTTTCAATATCACTAAAATCCTCCTCACGGCCCTTTTCTTCTATATGAAGGGCGGCCAAAGCGGCATCTTCCGCCTGGAAATTACCTGACATGCCTTTTATAGCATGGGCGGTACGATAAAGAGTATTCCAGTCCTTATCCTTGATCGATTCACGAATTTTATCCAGCATTGGAGGGTAATCACTAGAAAACATACCTACCGCCTCCTTAAAAAAATCCCAGTCATTTGCAAAGGCTTTTAACATTTTGCTCTTATCAAGTGAAAATTGTTCAATAGTAACCTGTTCATTACCAGGAGTCTGTTCAAAGTCTGAAGTCTGAACATCATCACCCTCTTCCAAAAAAGAAATGTCCTGTTCTTTTTCAGGTACCAGATTCTGAACCTTTTCATAAAGAACATCTATCGCAATAGGCTTTGATATATAATCATCCATACCACATTCTATGCATCGGTCATAATCATCTTTCATTGCATGAGCCGTCATGGCGATTATCGGAATATGTCTATCTGTGTTTTCTTCTGATTTACGTATTGCTATTGTGGTTTCAAATCCATCCATTTCCGGCATCTGGATATCCATAAATATGATATCAAATTCAGACTTTTCAATTTCTTCAAGGGCAAACAGTCCATTTTCAGCAATAACAAAATCATATCCCCAGCGTTCAAGCAGGCGGGAAACAAATTTTTGATTGAAAGGTGTATCCTCCACTACTAGTATTCTAAGTGGTATTTCTCTGGTACTCTTGGCAGAATATTGCCCGTTTTTATTCGAATTTTCTTCATACATTGTTCCAACATCAAACGCTGTTGAAATAGCTGAAAACAGATTTGAAATGCAGACAGGTTTTGTTAATGAAGCTCTTATATTAAGACCGTTATAATCAACCTTGTTCCTGACAGATGAATGGGCAAACATCATAATAATCTTACTGTCAACAAACGCCTGATCATTTATCCACCGAACAAGTGATAATCCGTCCTGTTCCTCAGGAAGATTTGAATCAATCAGTATTATTTCAAATGGAGATTCATTACCAGCCTTATTAAGGATGTCCTTGGCTTCTTCAATGCCTGATGCGGTTTCAACTAATATATTTCTACTCAAAAGCATATCAGTTATAATCTCACTAATGGTGGCATTATCATCAACTAAAAGAATCTTTAAACCGCCAAGTTTTATGTCAGGAATCACCCCACAGGTTTTTTCAAGAGTGCCCTCAACAGGAAAACGTGCTGTAAAATGAAAAGTACTTCCTTTATCAATTTCACTTTCAACCCATATTTCCCCGTTCATCATTTCAACAAGCTGGTTAGACACTGTCAACCCAAGACCGGTACCTCCGAAACGACGTAATGTACTGGTATCAGCCTGTTCAAATATATTAAAAATACTTTTTTGTTTTTCTTCAGGAATACCGATTCCGGTATCTTTTATCATGAAATGAAGCAAAACATCAGACTCAGTTGATTCCTTAATTCGAATAGAGGATATTATTTCACCATCTTCAGTAAACTTTACTGCATTTCCCAAAAGATTCAGAAGAATCTGTCTAAGCCGAGTAGGATCCCCGATAATATTTTCAGGTACATCAGTCGTGATACTGCCTGCCAGTTCAATATTTCTTTCAAACGCATTAGACGCCAAAATTTTTAGAGATTCTTCTGCCAGGTTGCAAATATTGAACGATACCTCTTCAAGTTCAAGCTTTCCTGCTTCAATTTTGGAAAAATCCAGAATGTCATTTATCAGTGAAAGAAGACCATAAGCAGCACTGTGAACCACTACTAAATCTTCTCTTTGAGCAGTTGTAAGATCAGTATCCAGATTAAGTTCAACAAGCCCGATAATAGAGTTAAGTGGTGTTCTGATCTCATGACTCATATTAGCAAGAAATTCACTTTTTGAACGGTTTGCAGCCTCAGCTGACTGTTTAGCCTGCTGAAGCGCTTCGGCTTTTTTCCTTTTTGACACATCCCTGAACATACCTTTAAAACCGGAGGGCCTGTTATCTGAATCTTTCATTAATGTAATTGTAGACTCAATAAAACATTCTGAACCATCTTTTTTCAACATTTCCCAGTCAAACAGTTTATTAAAGGTTTCGGTCTGATATATACTATTAAATGCATCAAAAATTTTACCGGCATTATCCGAATCTGCCAGCTCCCGAATGTTTTTCTCTGACATTTCTTCTTTTGAGTATCCGAGAATCCTGCTCGCCGAGTCATTAAAGAAGGTTAAATTCCCGACAATATCTACCTCAAAATATCCATCATCCATATTCTCCAGAATATTTCTATATTTGTCTTCACTTTCACGAAGAGCGTCTTCAACTTCTTTACGCTGATTAATTATATATTGTGCATGGGAACCAAAAATCATAAAAAAACATAAAACAAGCATGCGCATTAATACACCGCTCAAGTCAAAGCCAATAAAGCGGGAAAAAAAATCTACGTTCTCGGTCATCATAGAGTAAACAAAAGATTCAAGGCACCAGTATATAATTGAAAGCCCAACCCCTATATAAACCATTTCATCAATTATATTAGGTTTATTAGTTTTGTTATTCATCCCATCCCCCGGTTCACACCCTAATTAGTTTTGATGGCGTCGTAAAAAGTCCAATATATGCGCTTCGCTGCATCCCTATTCACTGCGGTGTACGACAAGTACACCTCATTCCTTGGGATTTGCGGCGCCTTGATCTTGAACTTTTTACTTTGCCATCCCAAGTTGACTTTTTACGAGTTTATCAATTTCTATTTATAAATAATGATCGATATTACTAAATTAAGAACTTACAGATATAATAATTTACAATTATTTTGCTGATTCTGAATATTGACATAAAAAGTACTTAAAGGATTAATAATATATAAATATTAATATTTTTCAAGTACTTTCACAGAATGGAGACTTTTTACGACGCCATTAAAATTTACGTAATTTGAGAAGCAGCTATTCCTCAACAGCAGGCAAAAATTCGATTGAAGTAGGAACTGTTGTCTGAAACCCGAAATCATCAAAATATACGTTTGTGGAATATGAACCGTCCCCGTACGTATGAAGACCTATTTCAGACCTGGTAAAGTCACCTAAATTTGGCGTAACAAGATCACTGGTCTGGATAATTGTCTTCTCCCTGGTCAAAGGTGAGATAAACGATACAGAAGAAGGTACTGATGTATTAACAGCATCCCATTGAATAAGTGAGAAATAATCGTCAGACACCGCCCAGTCATCAATATCATCCGGAGGCCAATTAATATCCCCCCGATCATTTGCGTCTTTCTTATAGTCCATGGAATCTGCATTGGCTGTACCATAACCATTGGTGTCTCCTACAAAGGCACGAACATAATTATCTTTCTCCCTGAATTCTGCAATATCAGCAATCTTTGATCCTGAAACTTTTAATTCTCCGCCCACTGTAAAAGAAACACTGATACTTCCATCAACTTCACGGGGAAGTTCATTCAGAAGAATGTACCCTTCTGCATCTGAGTCTGCCCAGGCACCACTTGTAATTATTATTCTTCTGACAACACCTTCCGCAAAAACACCGGGAGTAACTTCCTGTTTTACGGTATCGCCTATCTGCGGTTCTAATTCTCCTGATGTAAATTTAGTGGCAGCAGCCTCTTCAACACGAACCATTAAAGTAAGTTCATCGAATACATCAATTGGAAATCCAGATGTTATTTTGATATCGTCGATATTCCAGTTATCAGTAGAAGCGCTTACTTTGTTAAGTAAATATGCTAATTTAAAATCTGATTCTCCTGAATATTCTGAAGGAATACCAATAATACGATTTTCAGGACCAATTGACTCCGTATAACTCTCAATTTGTGTAAACGACCCTCCATCCTTGGAAAAGTATACTGCTGCAATACCATCACCAAAAACATAATCATAAACAAATGTATGGCAAAATTCTAAAGATACCGACGAAAGTCCTTCCAAATTCATGGACGATGATATTGTATAGGAAAAACCAGTAGCAGGGATGGTAGGATTATAACAATTGCCCGAACAGCAACCAATAAAAGTTGTAAGCCAGTTGAGAGTAACCTGTTCCCAAATAATCTGTTCATCCCACTGATCGTCAGCTTCCCATGGTGTTTCAATATTATCGGAAAATGACGGGCCTTTAAGTTCCTTATAAGTCAGCCAGGTTTTATCAGCCCCTGAGTTTGTCTGCTGCCATAAAACAAGAAAAAGCTCCCCCTGTCTTCTGGTTCCTGTACCATCATTATTATCATCAGGAACAAACTCGTCAGGTATACCGTCAGTTGCATTTTCTCCCTTTATAATTGAAATACCGTAAGTTTCATTATTGTCAGAATCCAGCCTGAATGAAATTCCTGTCATAAAAGCATCAGGCAATGACGGATCAAACCCTATCTTGATCTGGGTATCATAGCTTAAAAAATCACCTGCCAGGAAGTATGAACGGTCAATATCAACATTTGTTTCAGACCATTTAAGCTCGATAAGGCTTTTCTTTTCATCCGTATCAATTGTTTCAACAGCTGTTACCTTTAAGGCTTTGTCCGAGTCAATCTCTCCGATTTCGTGGGTGCCTGAAGTAGAATCCTCCCAGCGGCTCAAATCCTCGAACTTATCTATTATTTCACCTTTATCCGAACTTTTAATTGGGATATGATATGTTACTTTACGATTTGCTTCCGCAAAGTCACCTGTTGAATGAAGTTCGGTAAAGCCTTCAAGAACAATCTCGGTATCTGCTGCAAGAGACGGAGCCTCCCAGGTTGAACTGTCCACTCTTTCAATTCCTATAAGCTTATCCTCTTCACTTTTCCTGTAACTGTATGTTTTATCGTCAACCACAAAATTTCCGTTGTAAGGAGGGAATAATTCACCGGAACTTCCTGGCTGAAGATTCAGATCACCGCCTTCTGAAACAGCATCCCCATTACTTAATACAACAAGTTTAACCCGTTTACCCGCCAAATCATCCCAGGAACCCGAATCTTTTGTAAAAATGACAGTATCAGTTGATTGGGTTGATATTCCGCTAATTTCTTCCCTGGATTCGTCACCAATTTTAATATAACCTGATATATCATCTATATCCGGAATAACACCAAAAGGGATCTTAGTTTCCAGTTCATCGGTGCCGGTTCCGCCAACAACATCAAAAATATATGGTTTGAACTCAACTTTAAAACTTCCGTCACTGCCAATGAAGTACTCACCATGATCATGTAAAATGTCAGGATTTATGCCTGCCTTCAGCTTTGCTTCGGCATACCTGTATCCTGATTCAGCCAGAAAATAAGCTCTTGAAAATTTGTTCTCATTAACATAACTCAATTCTCCGGCAGATGTCTGGAAAAGCATTGCAACAGCAAGAGCGCTGAAAATAAG
>JABHLN010000036.1 GCA_018693105.1 Desulfobacterales bacterium
GTTGAAAAATTCCGGAGCAGCAACATTTATCTTGTTTGATCCCTTGACAACTATCGCTTTTAGATTCTTTGACCCCATCACAGCGCCGACTCCTCCACGACCTGCAGCACGACCTTCATCATTCATTATACATGCAATAGGAGCCATTTCTTCCCCGGCTGTTCCAATACAGGCAACTCTTGCCTTCTTTTCACCGCTTTTTTCAATTAGAACTTCCTGAACCTCGAAGGAATCTATTCCCCAGATATCGGCAGCATCTTTTATTTCAATCTTATCATCAATTATTTGAAGATAAACCGGTTTTTCAGACTTACCATGAAAAACTATTCCATCATGGCCTGTTTTCTTGAGTTCTACACCGAAGAACCCCGAAGATGTTGCAGTTACAAGTATCCCGGTAAGAGGAGATTTTGCAGCTACTGCAAACCTGCCTGAAGTTGGAAATCGAGTTCCTGTTACAGGGCCTGTCATAAAAACCAGTCTGTTATCAGGACCTAATGCATCAGCTTTTGCAGGAACTTCATCGTATACTATTTTACTTGCATATCCTCCACCGCCAATATAGTCCTGAGCAATCTTCTGGTCGATTTCTTTATTGGTAACCGTTCCATCCGTAAGATTTACGTAAAGAATCTTTCCCATATATCCAAACATTACTTTGCCTCCTGTATTTTTATGTTTTCGGCATTGTTTAAAGATCAGAAATTTTTAATGATAGATCCTCTATTTCTGATTACCTCATATCCTCGATATCAACCTCTTTTTCAGCCTTAAAACCACCTTCAGGATAGATATCACCCTTTTTGGTAAATGTTTTTGCAAGTTTAATACCCGGAGGGACTTCGGTAAAAAGGAAAGGCTGCGGATCTTCCAGGGGCGGAACCTCTTCCAGTTCGTATTCTTTGGAGCCAAGGCCGATTTTAGCTCCGACATTCGGCTGGATAAACTCACTTATACCCATCATTGAACCGCATGCTGTAAGCTTTGGAAGGCCGGGATCCATTACACCTTTCGCCATTGCAATAGAATCAGGCATACCCCCTGATTCAGTTGCTTTTTGGAGACAAGCCAGATCAATCGCTACAGGATCTTTAGAAGCAAAAATTCCAAGATTTGGTACAATAGGCCGATCGCTGAAATTAACACAATCACACCATGGTGAAATATCTAAAGCAAGATTAATATATCCAACTTTTTCAGGGCCGCCAATGGCTTTGACTGCTGCAAGTGCTGAATCCGCAATGGCTGCAGCAGTAACATCAAAATAATCATCAGGAAAACCGGCTACCCCGCATACTCCTGCAACACCTACACATGACAGGCAGCCGATACATTTTTCACGATCAAAAGTAGCTCCTGTATCTAAAACCTTAATTGCATGGACGGGGCACACATTATCACAAAGTTCCCAAGTGGGACATTCCTTTGCTGTACAGAGCTGGTCATGCCATGGACGATTTTTCAGGCCGTAAGTCGGATGGCCCCCAAGATGCAGGTTCAGTTTCCCACGTTTTGATGCACATCCAACACCGGTGTTTTTAATTGCACCGCCGTATGTTCCCATGGGATGCCCTTTGAAATGGCTTACCATTATCATACAGTCAGCAAGCCCTATAGCTGATGCTATATATTGTTCTTTAAGTATAAATCCTTCGGGAAGATCAATGTTCATATCATCTGTTCCAATATAACCGTCCGCAATCACTACAGGACAGCCTAAAACTCCCTGTGTGAAACCGTTTCGGGCAATTGTATTAAGATGGTCCAATGCCGTTGCTCGTGAAGCAAATGGTGAGTAGGGAAGGGTTGTAGTATCAACAACCATCGGATTCCCACCAAGACTTTTTACTTTTTCAACAAGAGCGCTGATGTAAACCGGCCGAATATAAGCAGTATTATTATATTCACCCATGTGAAGTTTGATAGCAACGACATCACCCGGATTAATCATCTTTCCGAACTCTGCCTTATCAAATAAAGTAGTTGTTTTGGCCACAAGGCTCGTTTCGAGCGATTGTGATCGATCATTCATAAAATATACTTTTGCCATTCCCTGACCTCCTTATTAATAGTTTACCAACCTTACAAGAGGGTTTAAAAAAATAATACCGCCGACCTGCTCCTTTTATGTTAAAATCTATCCGGATAAACGGATATACGTCATGCTAATTTATCTCATGAAATATCTGCCAACTTTGTCAAAAGGGATTCTGTCATCTCCTAACAAAAGCTGAATTCCCATACCGTCAATAGCTGCAATTAAAATCTGCGCTATAAGCTTATGGTCGTATTCTCCGGAAAGTGTCACTTCAAGTGTTTCTGCAGCCCTTTCAATCCATTCATTATATTTTTCAAAAAGACGTTTTTTTATTTTTTCATTGCCTGTTATTGCCAGTTGGACAAGGTTAAGATGCAGCTTGGTTCTTACATCATAATTAAGAGCCTCAAAAAGTTCTTTTACATCAATGGCAGGGCTGATATCCCCTTTATTTAATTCCCTTTTTTGATCAACTGAATCTAGAATCACCTCTATATGTTTTTCAGCAACGTCAAAAATCAGATCACTCTTGGACGAGTAATAATAATAAAGGGTACCCTTGCTCATTCCGGCCTCACGAGCGATATCTGCAAGGGTGGCATTCTCAAAGCCTTTTTCAACAAAAACCCTGCTGGCAATATTAATTATAAACTTTCTTTTTTCGTTATGCTTTTTAATTTTTCCGTTTTCAACCATTATTTTTATTAAATATCCCCAGAATAATTACATGATTTTTGATAGGGTAGGATTATGATTCACTTAAAAAAAAATGTCAATAAAAAATCAGCCGACTGACCGAATTAAGCCATTTTATTCAATTATAACATGTTGTTATGTGCATAGATGTGGTTATAGAAGTTCTATGGTCTTTTTTTTGTCTGAACCTGCAATAAGCGAACCCCATTTTATAATCCGGTGGGATTCGTTTGACAGTTTTTCAGTATAAATTGAAACCTTTTTAGGATTTGTCTATTCAACCTATGGTCAAACCTATAGAAAATACTTTAAAAAGTTTATATGCTTTCTAAGTTTACAAAATCAAGATCCAGCTTTTTCAAGGTTTTTTTCTTCGGTATCCCATTCTGATCCCAGCCTCGAAGTTTATAGTACTTTGGAAGCATTGATTCAAGATCAACAGGTTTTTTACTTTTACTTCCGGGAAGAGGCACATCGGTAAATTTACTGCTGAGAGTATCCTGATTTTTTCCGATTCCTTCCCTTAAGTTAAAAAGTCTTTCAAGGTTGTATCCCCTGGTTCCTACCTGGCTAAAATTTCCGAAGTACATTTTCATTCCTGTTGCCTCACAAATTGCTTTTGTATTTGGAAGGTCAGGGACATGGAACCTCATATACTTCTGAAACTTTAATGACAGATCAATCATTGGCCATGACATGTTCATCAATTTGTTTACTATAGAGGATAGAACCGGATGCTCAGGGAGTTTAAATGCAAATGCCGGAATAGCCGACCATGCTGAAAAAAGACAGTTTCCGGCTGCCCCGATTGCGGCTATAAAATCCTGATCTAAAACTACCCAACCGGGTTTTGACCGCAGATGAAACGGATCTATTGTGAAAGGTGCTGTAACCTCCATGTATACCATATATCCCGCATCAAGATGGCAGGCCCCTCTGTTTGCAGTGGCATATCCCAGCGCATGCCCCATTGCAGCTCTTGGTTCATAACCTGCTATTTCAAGCCCTTTGCAGTGGGCTGCAAATTCCTTACCCCCGTATTTATCCGAAAGAGATTTCACACCTTCCGCAAGGTCATTTCCAATACCTTCTCTGTTGGCTATCATTTTTAAAATATCTGAAATATTATCCTTTTTTCCGAATTCAATTCCTGAGTCCCATAAACCTTTCTCGTTCAGATCTGCAGCAAAACCAAGGACATTTCCGGTTGAAATAGTATCAAGGCCTAAAAGGTCAAGTTCATAATTCCACCTGATAATTGCATCCATATCATCTATTAAAAGGTTCGATCCCATAAGACAAAGCACTTCATACTCAGGGCCTTTTACTTCTTTACCGTCTATTTTAACAACTCTTGCGCACTTGATAGGGCATGTAACGCAGCCGCCGTTTTTTACCATATATTCGTCTGCAAGTCTTTCGCCGCTTATTTTATCGAAGTTTTCAAAGCTCCCTGTTGTGAAGTTTTTTGTCGGAAGGGCATTATTTTCTGACAGGGGCTTAAGGAATTGTGCGGTTCCATATTTCTTAAGCATATCGCCTGTTGCAGGATGCTCAACAAGTGCTTTTGACCATTTCTTTATTGTTTTCCTGAATTTTTCCTTATTGTGAATAGGAATCTTTTTCTTACCTCTTGCAACAATACCCTTAAGTTTTTTAGAACCCATAACAGCGCCCATACCGGTCCGTCCGTGAACTCTCTCCTGTGAAACCACACATGAATATCTGACAAGATTTTCACCGGCGGGACCGATTACAATTTTCCCACCTTTCCCCATGGCTTCCTGGGCTTTTTCCGTATCAAGACCCCAGAGATTTTCAGCACTTTTAATCTTAATATCATCTTCATAAATTTCAATATAAACAGGTTCCGTTGACGCACCCCTGATCACAGCCCCGTCCCATCCGGCCTTTTTCAGGTGCAACCCGAAATTGCCACCACTATTGGAATGTCCTATGCCTCCTGTTAACGGACTCTTAGCTGAAATATCATATCTGCTTGCAGATGGTGCACCTGTACCTGTCAACGGAGATGTCATTACAATAAGAATATTTTCATCCGACAAGGGGTCTATTCCGGGTTCCAAAATATCCCATAGAATCTTTGTACTTAATACTCTGCCCCCGAGATATTGTTCCCGTTCCCTGTCACTAATTTCATATTCGCCAACTGATCCTGAAGAAAGATTAATATCAAGAACCTTACCCATGTATCCTTTATAATTACTTGACATATTTTTTACTCCTTGCGGGGTTCACATAAAAAACGGAAGAGCTATAACTGATGATATATTCGTATATTTTTACAGGGCTGTAGTCGTAAGCAATATTAAATGAGGTGTAATAAAAATAATTCTAATGACGTTTTAAATTTGTATATTTTTCTGATAATTAAACATTATCTATATTAAAGGAGTTTATCAGAATAGTGCAGCAAAGATATAAGATATTCTACAAAGACATTTGGATAATGTCTTATATCTGCAGGAAATTTTATTCCTGTTTACATTAATGCTTCTTAATCCGGAAAATATTACCGGTTATTAAGTAAACCCCGCCGTAGCGGGGTTTACTTATCCATTAATTATTGGATACCATTATAAATATTTGATTCTCATGCTGGCTCAAAGTGTGAGATGTCCATGATAGTAGTAGTTGTCTCTTCGGCAAAAACAGCTTTCACTTTCAACCCTGTTTTCATTTCATCAACAGGTACACCCTGTACAATATGAACAAAAGGCGTATCTGCACCTTCCAGCTTTACTAGTGCTTGAATAAAAGGCGCTTTCACCGGATGATGAGGCTCTTCATATCTTACTACAGTAAAACCTGTAACTGTACCTGTGCTGTCCAGGTCAACCCAGTTGTCTTTTATGTCACAAAAGCAATGTTCGCATGTTGCTCGCGGTGGTACGTATACCTTATTGCACTTTTTACATTCCAGTCCTTTTATCTTTTTTTCATCACGGATCGCAATTATGAATCGACTTCCGGTGCGACCTGCAAAGTATTGATAAGGAAGTGCGAGCTTCCCATCAACAACAAAGCTGTCATTATTCGAATCCATTATATCTCCTTTATATCTAAGTATACTCTTTAGGTGTGGCACTGATGCAGAGCATTTCCCGTGCCTGAGCAGGTGTTGCAACCTCCCTGCCTAAATCATGTGCCAGACGAACCGCTCTTTCCACCTGTTGTGCGTTACTCTCACAGAGTTCGCCTCTTGAATAATAGACATTGTCTTCCATTCCTACACGTAGATGTCCTCCCATAAGAATACCGAGAGTTGTCATTGGAAGCTGGGTAGGACCAACACCTATCATTGAAAACATGGCGTTTGAAGGAACATGATGAATCATATCAATCGCA
Source organism: Desulfobacterales bacterium (assembly GCA_018693105.1). Lineage (GTDB taxonomy): Bacteria > Desulfobacterota > Desulfobacteria > Desulfobacterales > SURF-7 > JABHLN01. Next base: position 6,104 of record JABHLN010000036.1, read on the forward strand.
TTCGTCATTGAAGGCTGATTACTGCAGCCGTCCATACCGAATACAAGCTGGCACCAGGCCGGTTCATCAACCATTCCTTTCTTTACAAGGGAGTCGAAAAACCACCAGCTCTGACCGTTAAATACTTCAAACTCCTGTTTGATCCCGTATTTCTTCATTACACGGGCAAGTTTTTCTGTTTTTGTATATCCCAGTGGAGTCGTGACTTCGAATTCTATGGAACCGTCTTCTAAATATCTGCCGCCTTTAGCTGCTACAGCTGCTTTTGCAGCATCATCCGGGGCTGGCGCTCCGGGGGGCATACCGATTTTGGTGTATATATAAAGCATTCCAACATCAAGAGAAGCTACTTCAGGCTGAGCTACGGCAAAGAAGTTGTCCATTACACTTTCGTCATCTGATCCAAAAATCGGTGTTCCGGTATTATTTATGATTAAATCAGGGCATCTTTCACGTATCATCTTATTCACGGTATAATAAGATTCAGGATCAAAAGCCATTGTGTTATAATTTGTTTCAGGGTCTCTTGTGTGGATATGGACCGATGATGCCCCGGCCTCGTATGCTTCATATGTTGATTGAGCCTGTTCTTCCGGTGTTACCGGTATGTTCGGATTCGCTGCTTTTCCCTGTACTCCACCTGTGATTGCACAGGAAATGATTACAGGCGGCATCTTTCCAAGATGTGCACGCCATTCTCTGTTGTCTGTAAAGTTCCAACAGGTATCTTTCATAGTTATTGCCATTTTATTACCCTCCTAAAAATTAATTTTCTATAACCGGCCTAAAAATATCAAGACCTGACGGCTGTTAATTATTCAATAAGCTCGTAATAAAGGATATCGGAAACAGAACCTGTCCTGTTTTCATTCCATACAGGGCGAACCCTGTCACCTTTTTTTGCCGTTTTGATATTTGCCGGGTTAAGCTCATGCCATAATGTTTCATGCCCCTTGCAGCCATCAAGGAGAATATGTGCTGAAACGTAAGGGGTTTCACGGCTTTCACCTGTTAACGGATCAGGGCTGGCAAAAAAGGTTATATCCAATACCTGAATTATACCATCCGGGCCTACCTCAACAAATTCATCAGCTCTTACAATACATTCTGCGCAAACCTCACGCGGAGGAATCTGAAGCCTTTTGCATTCTGGACATTTGTTCGCATATAGCTTCTTATCAATCAGACCTTTCAGGAATTTACCCATCTTAGGCCCTGTATTAAATTTTTGAGGAACGGAGATTACCTTTGGAAGCATTAAAAGCTCTTCCTGCTCTTCTATTTCACCTCCGGGAGGAATGTATTTCTTGAAGAACATGGCTGCCTTACCTAAAACACCCATATCACCTTCTATCTTGATCATACCTGATGTAAATGCAGTAGTAGCATCAAGTTTGCCAAGTGTTATATCAATCCAGTTTTGGGCATTAGAAGTCGTTGTCACATCAGGTTCATGTATCCCTTCAAGAACTTTCACGTTTCCATCGTCCACACTTACCGTATACTGCCCACCGCCATCGCCGGTAATATCATATCCGCATTTACATGTTACACCTTTAACACCCTCAGGATTTACCCGGGACTCCATCGACCCGAAAATGTCCTGAATTGTTACTTCAGGTGCAGGCGGCCTGTATTTTTGAAAAAACATTGCGGCCTTGCCCATAACACCCATATCGCCGTCTATCTTGATCATACCTGATGTAAACGCAGTTGTAGCATCAAGTTTGCCAAGTGTTATATTTATCCAGTTTTCTGCACTTGCAGTAGTTGTAACATCCGGGCTATGTATACCCTCAAGTACTTTTACATCGCCGTCTTTTACTGTTACGGTGTACTCACCACCGCCTTCACCGGTAATCTTATACCCACAGTTACATGTCACGCCTTTAACACCATCAGGGTTTACGCGTGACTCCATGGATCCGAAAATGTCTGCTATTGTAACCTTTTGATCGGTTCCAGAACTCATGATAGCCTCCTAGTACTATTCCATATATATATTAATTAAGATCCATTATATCCAATTATTCATTCCACACGGGGGCTTCTTTTGTAAGAAGAAGCAGAACTGTCCACATAACACCACCGAATCCCGATGCCAATGCCTGATTAACTTCCCCCGGAACCTGATGTTCACCTGCATCACCCATTATCTGAAGGGCAGCTTCTGCAACCCTTACCATGGCTGTGGCACCAATGGGATTAGATGCAATAACGCCGCCTGAAGGATTGAACGGTATCTTTCCTCCTATCATGATTTCATCATCTTCAATAAGCTTCATCGCTTCGTCACTGCTTATCATCATGAACTCACTTATCCAGTCAATTCCCCACCAGCATGAAGGATCATACATTTCAAAAACATCCAGTTCATCCACAGGTGAAGTGATTCCGTTGCGTTTGAAAAGCTTTTGAGCTGCATACTCATGTGTAGTGGTATGCGGAGCATCGCCAAATGCACAGTATGCCTCTTCTCGATGGACAGTAATATGGTCTTTAATCCAGGCCGGTTGTTTGCAGATTTCCTTAGCCTTTTCTTCTGAAGCAAAAATTACAACACAGGCCCCGTCACTCTGTGAACACATGTGAATCATTTTGAGATCCCCCACAAGCGTTGGTGAGTTTTCTGCCAGGGTATCCATCTCATCAAATTCAAGTCCAAGGCGTCTGTGGGCTTTAGGATTTTTCATGGCGTGCTTATCCATAATAATCCTGTATTTCATCGCAGCTTTTTTTGCTTTTTCCTCACCGTATTTGTCAATTGCTTTCTGCGCGAATACTCCTGTTAGAGCCCCTGTCTGTAAACGACGGCCCCAGAGAGGATCTGACATATTTGTAATACCTGCAGTCGTATTCCCTTCCTGAAGTTTTTCAAAGCCTATGGCCATAACAACATCATGCATCCCCGACGCAACAAGGTTATCTGCAACACAAACAAGTGTTGCACCTGTTGTACCGCCTGTAGTTACCCTTATAGTTTCCTTGCCGTATGCGCCGGTTCCAAGTGTATGCCACATATCCGGCTGATGAACCATCTCAAAAAGCTCCATATTTCCATGGACAACACAATCAACATCATTCAACGTGATACCGGCATGTTCGAGTGCTTCATTTACAGCTTCATTAATCAATTCAGGCTGATTTACATCTTCCCTGTGACTTGAAAATGCAGATTGCCCCACACCAACTATTCCAACATTTCTATTCTTTTTCATTCTTGCACCTCCTAGTCGCTCCCCAATATAACCACAGTGTGAAATTGCCCCGCCGGCCCTACAACACCATGAGCAAGAGCTGTTTTAGCACCTTTAACCTGACGATCTCCGGCTTTTCCCATAAGCTGCATTGCACCCTCTGCTGCACGGACAAACCCGCCAAGATTCAAGGGATTTCCTGCAAGCATTCCACCGGAAGCATTTATCGCCGGGCCGTTTGCATTATCCGAATCGATTAATTCACCGGCTTTCCCTTCATCACAGATACCGAGGCCTTCAAGCCACATGGGGTACTGGTATGCGTATTGATCTGAAATTTCCACAATATCGAAAGCTGTTTTCGGATCAGTAATACCTGCACGTTTGTATGCGCGCTCAGCAGCACCTTTTAATGCAAAGTTGGAGGTAAGATCCCTGTCGCCAAGATAAAAACTGTCCATATTATTTCCGTGTCCATTAAAAAATACCGGTGTATCGGTCAGTTTTACCGCAAGGTCTTCTGCCGCAAGTATCATCCCCACAGCCCCGTCTGAAACAGGATAGGCGTGAAGTTCACGTATAGGATCACACAGCATGGGAGAAGACATTACATCTTCAACAGTAACCCTGGGGGCTTCAGGCGTATAAGGATTTTTTGAAGCATTCTCACGTGATTTGACAACTATCTTTGCCAGCTGTTCTTCGGTGATACCCGACTTTGAAAGATACGCCTGAGCCTGAAAACCTGCAGCAGAACAGTAATCCAGACCTACAGGCCTTGTAAAAAAAGGATCAAATGTAAGATTAGTACACATGTTCCTGCTCTGGCCCTGGGATTCTCTGCAGTGGCCGATAATGAGTACCGCATCGCAATGTCCCGACATAATTGCTGAAGCACCGTAAATTATTGCCTGGGCTCCGTCCTGGTCAACCTTTTCCTCACATCCCATATGAGCACCCAATACATCAGTCATAGGCGCATCCGATATGGTCCTGGCATCAAAAACATCATTGGAAACATTTATACTCATACCGATTCCACCTTCATCCGCAAAACCAATGTCTACCTGCTCACGAAGCGATTCAAGAACGTCAAGTTCCATTTCCTGAAATCGCTGAGTGGTATTGTTTCGCACGAACTTTGTCTGCGAAACCGCACAAATTGCTACTCTTCTTGCCATGAGAGTTTTCCTCCTTAGTTATTATTTATGTTATTCTTGAAAACTCGTTAAAAAAAACTTACTACAATAATTAAGTATTAATTGATACTTTCGTAAAAAATATAACCGATGGTTAAGACAATTCTATGAAGCATAACAGTTCCAGAATCTTCCTTTTTTTATTGCACGGATAATACTGTCCTTATCCCTCATACAGTCCATTTCTATCCACGCCCTGCCGCATCCGATTCTTGTATGAGAATCATCTGTTGCGATCTTCTGAAACGGTATTTCATCTATCTCATATTCTGATGCACGAAAACCTTTTGAAGTAATCTCAACAGCGTCAATAGGCATCCGTTCTGCAACAGAACTTATTCTTTCAATCACTCTTTCCATCGGTAAATCAAGTTCTGACGGGTGATTGAAAATATGAAGGGTTTCATTATCACCATCTATACGGTTTACATGAACATACCCTTTTTCAAAAACTGTGAGCTCGACTCCTGTGAAAATAATAAAGTCCTCGTCATCATTTTTTATTGAATCATAACACCCGGGTTTCATGAGAAAATCATGGTCCGTCAGGGCTATGAAGTCAAACCCAAGCCTTTTATAAACCTGGATAGTTTGTTCAATTGTCAATTCACCATCAGAACAAACAGTATGAATATGTAGAGCCCCTTTTAAATGCATGCCACCTCTTTTTCACTGGTAAAAAATCGCCTGATACTCAAAAAGTAAATCAGCAGCAGACTGGACTGAAATAATATTCATACCTGAATCAACCCTGCCGGACACGCAAAAGTAAACACCTTATATAATTATCATTCCTTCTCATGATCTATATTTAAGATCTGTTTTTATTATTTGTTTTTATAATCTGTGCATTGATCTTTATTATAACTTTAAGATATTACACATATCCTTCCTGCTTTACAATAATATCCTTCATAATCTCGTCTGCACCGCCACCGATTGATGAAAGCCTTACATCCCTGTAATATCTTGAAACCGCCATTTCATTCATAAGCCCCATACCGCCATGCATCTGCAGGCAGCCGTCTGCTATTTTCATGCACATCCTGCTTGCATTCAGTTTACCCATGGAAACATATTTTGTAATATCAAGACCTGCCATTTTCATTGTTACCAGATGATATGTAAAGGAACGCATGAATTCGATTTCCGTCAACCAGTCAGCCAGCCTGTGTTGAAGCACCTGTTTATTTATTAAAGGCTTACCGAAAACAATTCGCTCCTTTATGTAATTAGCTGTCTGGTCAACCATTTTCTTTGCAGCTATATAAGACATGGGAATACCGCAAAACCTTTCGTGCTGGAACTGCTGCATCTGGTAGATAAAACCTTCACCCTCATTACCTATAAGGTTTTCTGCAGGGACTTTCATATTATCAAAGAATAATTCCGCAGTGTCGCTGCAACGCATTCCAAGCTTATCAAGTTTTTTACTTACCTGGAATCCGGGAAGATCGGTAGGTATAACCAGAAGACTGAAGCAGTGATAACCTGGGTCATCGCTGGTTCTGACAAGTGTGGTTACAAAATCGGCCTGTGTACCGTTTGTAATAAATGTCTTGGAACCGTTAACGATATAATAGTCCCCTTCCCTTCTTGCTGTTGTTTTTAAGGCGCTTACATCAGAACCGGCATCTGGTTCGGTTACACCGATGGCTGAAACCAGATCTCCTGAGATAGCACCTTTAAGGTATTTTTCCTTGAGATAATCACTTCCGAATTCTTTTATCGCAGGTGTTGCCATAAAGGTCTGCACCAGTATTGCCAACGGCACACCAAGTGCGTCAATCTGACCAAGTTCTTCAAGAAATACTGTTTCATACCAGAGATCAAGTCCTTCTCCGCCGTATTCCTGTTCATGACTTATGCCTAGGAATCCAAGGTCGGCCATCTTTTTGAACAGGTCATGAAGGGGGATCTTTCCATTTTCTTCCCACTCGTCAACATAAGGATTAATTTCCTTTTTTACAAAATCAGCAACAGCCTTCCTGACCATTTGATGATCTTTTGTAAAGTATACCTCCTGGATATTTTTAGCCGGTTTTTTACCCATAACCTTTCTCCTTTTAATTCAATATTAATGGCGTCGTAAAAAGTCTCCATCTACTGTGTTATAGGGGTTGTATATGAATATTTCTACTTAGCCATCGGTTATATTTTTATTCTGAATTATATGGATTATCTCAGAATATTATTCTTTATCAGTCCCTTAAAGGTTTTTTATCCACCTTGCCGATACCGGACAAAGGCATCTCATCAACAAGTTCAATAATCTTTGGAACCTTGTATTTAGCCATGTTTTCACGACAAAATGCAAGAAGATCCTCTTTTATCTGATCTTCATTTTTCTTCTTATATTCTTCAGTACATTGCACAACCATTTTGACCATTTCATTACCGGCACGATCGGGATCACTCACACCGACAAAAGCGACAAACTCAACACCGGGATGGCTGTATACCTTGTCTTCAACCTCTTTTGAAAAAACCTTGAATCCACTAACATTAATCATATCCTTGCTTCTGTCCATAAGATAGAGGTAGCCGTCTTCATCCATCCTGCCCACATCACCGGTATGCATCCACGGCTCACCGTCAAAATCCCTTAAAGCATATTTTGTTTCATCAGGTTTTTTGAAATAACCTTTCATTACACTAGGAGACTGGACAATAAATTCTCCCGGTTCACCGACAGGCACCTCTTTTGTTTCATCATCAGTGTCTATAATTTTGAGACGAACATTAGGCAGAGGGACCCCTATGGAACCGATCTTTACCTTACCTGCGGGACTCATTGTTAATAGCGCAACAACCTCTGTCATACCCCATGCTTCAAGAACTTTACCTTCACCGACAACCGACTCAAGCTCCTTAAAAGTTTCTTCAGCAAGAAGCGCAGATGCTGAGAAAAGATATTTAAGTTTCGAATGATCCAGTTTCTTGAATCTGGGATTGTTAAGAAGCATCTGGTAAAGTGAAGGAACATTGGACATAAGTGTAGGTTTATGTTTTTCCATTTGATCACATATATGATCGGTATCTCTGGGGTTGGGTACTAGTATCCAGCTTGCACCGGTCCTTAAAGCCCCAAGGTATGCACTTGCCCCTGCCACATGAAAAAGAGGTGCACATGCACAAAATGTTTCTTTTCCTGATTCAACGTTGTTCCATGCATTTACGATTGTTGTATTAGCAACCACGTTTCTATGACTGAGTTCCGCTCCTTTGGGGAAGCCTGTAGTTCCGCCGGTATAATACATCATTGCCGTTGCTTCGGGATCAACTTTAACCTCAGGTTTTACAGGATCATGCTTACTCAGCATATCATTGAAAGTTGTCACGTTTTTACCCGGGATTTCAAGAAGTTCAATTTCCTGTGCCGCTCCGGGGATCATATCCGTAGCGCCGGATACAACTATATTTTCAAGGGAGGGGACATTACCCTGAATTTTTGGAATATAGGCTCCGAATAGCATGTCATACATGACAAGTACTTTAGCTCCTGAATCGTTTACCTGGTATTCAATTTCTTTGGCTGTCAGAAGCGGTGATACACCTGAAGGAACGCATCCGATCCGTAATGCACCAAGAATTGCAATCGGGAACTGGGGTACAGTTGGAAGGCAGATACCAACAATATCTCCTGGTTTGCACCCAACCTGAATCAGAAAATTTGAAAACCTCTTGGATTGCTGGTCAAGCTCATCAAATGACAATGTAAGGCCGTAGAAATGTAAGGCCGGATTGTCTTTATATTTTTCAAAGGTTTCGTCAAGTATCTCTATATAACTTTTGTTCTCAAACTCAAGTTCAGGCTTTACCCAATTGTTATAGGATTTTACCCAAGGTTTATCATCATAATTCATTGTCAGGCCTTTCATTTATATATTCTAATTATTCAAATCACATTTTTTTCTGAATTTCCTTTTTCCATATTGGCAAAAGGTGGTACAAGAAAGAATTTAATAGCTTCCTTTGCTTCCTTTATATAAGTTTCAAGATCAACTCCCAGAATCGGTATGAAAAAGTTAGAACCGGTAACAAAATTCTGCATTGCATGCATAATAAAAAGCATTTTCATCTTTGCCTGATTTGATACATTTTCTTTATCATCAGCCAGTCCCATTGTGACAGCAACACCGGAAATAAACTCCGGAAAACGGCCGTCATATTCAACATCATGCCGTATCTTTGTAAAATAACGAGAGATTAACAGGTTAGGAATTTCAGGATGCTCAAAAAGGTAGTCGATAAGTTCATCAATAGCAATATCAATACGCTGGCCCAGCGGAAGACCTTCTATTTTTTTTGCAACATCTATAAGCTTTTCTTTTGATCCTTCATCTAGATAAGCGATCACAGACTTGTATATATCACCCTTTTCCCCCCAGTGATAATAAAGAGTTGAAATATCAACACCTACTTCCTTGGCAATCATTCTGGTAGTTGTTCCGTGATAACCGAAATCACCAAACAGTTTCCCGGCAGAATGCAGTAGTTTTGCCTTAACCGAATCAGGGCTTTTCCGTACACTTTCAATAGGTGATACCATATTTCTATAACTCCTTAAAATAGCAAATCGCTCAACAGCAAATTTATACATCAGCTGATGGGGAGAAAATCATTATTTAGTATACCTGTTTTTTTTTGTCAATTAATATATTTGATCACCCGGTGCCATCCTATTTGACTCTTGACAACAATAGTTAAGCTGTATTAATTATACCCATCAGTCGATGGAGAGAGCATAAAAAACACAAACTCTTTAATATCCATATAATTAAATAACCTATCAATTTATCCCTTGTAAATCATGTGGTTATAGTATTGAAACGAAAAGGAGATATGAAATGGCAGAGTCAAAATCAGGTATAGAATATTTTACAAAAGAACATGATATGGTTCGACGTGCGGTAAAGGACTTTATGAAAAAAGAGGTCGCCCCTTTTATAGAAGAATGGGAAGAGGAAGGGACCTTCCCCATAGAGCTCTATAAAAAGGCCGGTGATGTTGGTATACTCGGAATAGGTTTTCCAGAAGAATTCGGAGGAACACCCGGGGATATATTCCTTGAAATTGCAAGAGCTGAAGAAATGGTAAAAGCCTCAGGTTCAGGCGGATTATGTTCGTCTCTTTCAATGATGTCTCTTGCCTTACCCCCTGTCCTTCGTTCCGGTTCAGTTGAACAGAAAGAAAAATGGATAAGACCATGTATTGATGGCGATATGATAGCCGCAATGGCAATTACGGAACCCAGCGGAGGTTCTGATGTGGCAAACCTGCAAACAACAGCGGTAAAAGAGGGTGACCATTATGTAATAAACGGCAATAAAACATTTATTACAGCAGGCTCCAGGGCGGACATTGTTTTAACAGCAGTTAGAACAGGCGGTCCAGGTGCAAAAGGAATAAGTCTTTTTATGATAGAAAAGGGCACTCCCGGATTTTCGACTTCTACCCCCCTTAAAAAAATGGGCTGGTGGGCATCAGATACTGCTGAGCTTTATTTTGATAACTGCAAAGTGCCTGCTGAAAACCTTATCGGTGAAGAAAATATGGGCTTTTATGAAATAATGACAAACTTCCAGTCGGAACGTATCAGCATGGCGGTTATGGCTGCAACAACTGCCCAGATGGCTTATGAAGAAGCATTGAAATATTCAAAAGAAAGAGAAGCTTTCGGGAAGAAACTCTCAGGCTTCCAGGTTACAAGACATAAGCTGGTAGATATGGCAACTCTTATCGAAGTAAGCCGTGAGTTCAATTACAGGCTTGCAGCAAAACTCAAAGCTGGAATTGATGTGGGCAAAGAGACATCAATGGCCAAAAACTTTGCATGCACCGTCAGTGATAAGGTTACACATGAGGCTGTTCAGATTTTCGGCGGTTATGGATTCATGAGAGGATACCTTGTTGAAAGACTCTACAGGGATAACCGGATTCTTTCCATTGGCGGCGGGACTTCAGAGATAATGAAAGAAATTATTTCAGCATATATTTTTTAGTTAGTTCCAAAGTTCAGTATGAAAATCATATCAGCATACTGAAAGTTCACTTTAAGAATATCAAGTCGCGCAGGTCATTATTTGTTCCTTGACAACCAATATTATATTATATAACAATTTCCATCATCTGATGGAAATTCAACTGCATTAAACCTGATTGAGCAATCATAGAATTATATGAAATAATTACATTAACATACTAATATGTAATACAAGTTTTTAAATTTATTAACAAAAATCACCATACAAAATTTAGTTTTATCTTGACATAAAGATTATATTTATTTATCTATCGATCGATCGATACGTTATAATAAGTTTTAACCTATAAAAAGCATGGAGGTTTGTGATGGATTTCAAGCTGACTGAAGAACAGGAGGCCTTGAAAAAGGAATTTGAAGATTTTTTTCAGGAAGTCATGAAAGATGCCCCCCCTGAATATGGAACCGGAGGCCTTGAAGGAACATACAAAACAGATGAAGGCTTTCAATTTCATATGGCTGTAGCAAAAAAACTAGGTGAAAAAGGATGGCTGTCACGTGCATGGCCGAAAGAATTTGGAGGACAGGGTGCACCTCTTATAGAACAGCTGATATTCAATGAAGCAAAAGATAAATACAACGCTCCGGGTGTCGATATGTTCGGTATCGGTATGTTTGCACCTACACTTATTCTTGCAGCCAATGATGAACAAAGGGAAAGACTTTTGCCGCCGATTGCAAAAGGAGAAGTTTCCTATTGTCAGGGATGGAGTGAACCTGACGCAGGTTCCGATCTGGCATCTTTAACAACCACGGCAATCAGAAACGGCGATCACTATATTGTAAACGGTCAGAAAATATGGACATCCGGAGGTCACAAGGCAGATTGCATGTTCCTTCTGGCTCGTACAAATACAGAGGAAAAACGAGGTAAAGGGCTCTCGGTTTTTCACTTGAAAATGGATTTACCGGGTATTGAAGTTAGACCCATTCTTTATATGAACGGGACACATATTTACAATGAAGTTTTCTTCAAAGATGTAAAAATTCCTGCAAAAGACATGATCGGCGGTGAAAATGAAGGATGGCAGCTTACCCGGCAGACGATGAACTTCGAAAGATCCAGCATCGGACTTTTTATCGAAGGGAAAAACCGTGTGAGAGATATGGTAAACTATGTAAAGACTCATAAAAAGAACGGGAAATTCCTGTCCGAAGATCCTATTGTAAGGCAAAAACTTGCAAGACTCTACATGGAACTTGATATGGGGCATACTCTTGCTTACAAGATTGCATTTCTCCAGGAACAGGGCGGTCTTATTTTTGCGGCTTCTGCGGCTTCGGAAGCAAAACTCTTCGGAAGTGAACTGATACAGCGTATAGCTAACTACTCAACTGAGATTATGGGACTTTATGGCCAGCTTACAGAATCAGAATGGGCACCGCTTAACGGAGTTATGAACGAAATGTACACCATGTGCATGGGACTGAATATAGCTGGTGGAAGTACAGAGATACAGAAAAACATTATCGCCTGGGTAGGTCTGGGACTCCCCAGGATTAGATAGTCCCTGTACAGAAATAAATAATTTGGCAGATTTTGGTGTCAGGCTTAAATTATCTTATTTCTGAACAGACACAATATAATAAAAAAAGATTCTTACAAGGGAGGAATCAAAAATGAATATAAGTTTTTCTTCAGAACAGGAAATATTGCGAAAGTCGGTGGCGGAGTTTCTTTCAAAAGAATGTCCAGGTGAGAAAGTAAGGGATATTGAAGACAGCGTGGAAGGCTATTCTGCAAAACAATGGAAAAAGATTGCAAAACTTGGATGGATGGAAGTAATTCTTCCTGAAGTGTACGGCGGGTTCGACGATCCTTTCATGAATATAATAATTATTATGGAAGAAATCGGCAAAGCTGCTTTCCCCAGTCCTTTCTTTTCGACAGTTATACTGGGTGGCTACACGATCCTTGAAGGGGGGTCGGAAAATCAGAAAAAAGATCTTCTTAAAAAAATGGCGGAAGGCAAACTTTTACTTTCTCTTGCCCAGCACGAGGATGATCCCGGTTATCTTGAAGCAGCTATTAACATGCAGGCGACACTTTCCGGTGATGAATATGTATTAAACGGAACAAAAATGTTTGTAATGGATGCCAATATTGCGGACAAACTTATCGTTGCTGCAAAAACCGATGAAGGAACCACTCTACTTTTGGTTGACGCAAAAGCCCCGGGAATCACATGCACAATAATACCTTCAATTGGTATGGATAATTGCTGCGAAGTGATTTTTGCAGATGTAAAAGTGCCTGTAAAAGATACAATCGGAGAACCCGGTAAAGGCTGGGAAATACTTGAAAAGGTAATGTTGAAAGCATCCATTGCCAAGAGCGCCGAAATGGTTGGCGGCTGTAAAGCTTCAATTGACTTGACAGCATTCTATGCAAAAAACAGAGTTCAATACGGACAGCCCATAGGAGGTTATCAGGCAATTCAGCATTACATGGCAGACATGCTCATGTATTATGATATAAGCTCAAACTATCTTTACAAAGTTGCATGGATGATAGATGAAGGTATGGATTGCTCGACTGAAGCATCAGCCCTAAAAGCCCAGGTGAATGAATATTATAAATTCATATCCGAACGCGGGGTCCAGATACATGGTGGGGTTGGTACTTCAAGGGAGTTTGATATAGGCCTTTATTATAGAAGGGCAAAAGCTTTCGAATACACATGCGGTGATAGTGATCATCACATTGAACTTGTAGCAAAGGCAATTGGGCTTTAGAATTACAGACAGAGGAAACTAATGAAAATTGACAATGACCTCACCAGGATGCTTGGAATAGAATACCCTATCATCCAGGGTGCTTATGCCTGGGAAGGATATGGAACATCCAAAATTGCTGTTCCGGTTTCTGAAGCTGGCGGACTTGGAATAATAACAGCCATTGCTTTCAAGACCGCCGAAGATTTCCGGGAAGACATTAAAAAAGCAATGAGCTTGACAGACAAACCGCTGGCTGTAAATTACTCGGTTCTTTACGGAACTGAATTTACACACGAATACTATTCAGAATATGTAAAAGCCGCCATTGAAGAAGGCATAAAAATTGTTTTTACTTCAAGCTATGACGGCACACCCATTGGAAAAGAAGTAAAGAAGGAAGGATGTACCTGGATACATAAATGCGCTACATTAAAACATGCGGTATCAATTGCGGGAAAAGGTGTTGATGCACTGGCAATTGTAGGCGTTGAAGGTGCTGGAAACAAAACCAATGAACAGACAACCACATTAATTAATATAACAAATGCACGTAAGATGATAACAGATATTCCGCTTATTGCAGTAGGGGGTATCGCAGATGCCTATGGTTTTGCAGCTGCTCTTGCTATGGGTGCATCAGGTGTATATATGGGCACCGCGTTTATGGCAACAAAAGAGTTTCAGGGGCCTGATGACCTTCTGAACCCGATAATTAATCAAAGCATGACCGATCCGGCCTATACCACAAGAGCCTTAACAACAGATCCGGGTGTTTTTCACTCCCAGGCTGCCGGTGTTATTGATTCAGTACCTGATGTAAAAGAGTTTATTGAAAGCCTTGTGAAAGGAGCAAAAAACAGGTTCGAGGAGATCAAAGGATGGGGTCTGACTGATTGATGGCGTCGTAAAAAGTCTCCACCTACTGCGTTATAGTGTTTGACCAGACATTCGACATACTACATGTATGCCTTCACGCCTGGCCAAACACTATGCCTTGCATATGAAGATTTTTACCTAACCATCGGTTTTCTTTTTACGAGTTTATCAAGTTTTGTTTAATAATTATTTTAAGACATAGAAAAAAAAGGAGTAATATGAGCGAACAAAAACCTTTCAAAGTTGAAAAAGAAGGACATATTGCCTGGTTAACCCTTAACCGCCCGGAAAAGCGAAACGCCATGAGTCGCGCTTTTTTCAATGATTTAATAATGCATTTCGACAACTTCGACAAAGACCCTGAAGTACGTGTAGTTGTTATTAAAGCCGAAGGAAAGAGTTTTACAGTAGGTCTTGACCTTGTTGAATTTGCCGGCGATTTCAATCAAGACGGCAGCGCAGGTTCACGTGAACAGACCCGACAAAACCTTTTCAGACTCCAGGAAAGCATGAATATCATCGACCGGTGCAGAAAACCTGTTATTGCGGCTGTTCACAGCCATTGCATCGGTGGCGGTGTTGATATGCTCTGTACCTGTGATATTCGAATGGCCTCAAAAGACACTGTTTTTTCTGTACGAGAAGTCAAGATGGGTGTTATCGCCGACCTTGGTACACTTCAAAGACTTTCTTATATAGTTGGTGAAGGCTGGTTCAAAGATCTTTCACTAACAGGACGTGACTTTACTGCTGAAGAAGCTCTTCAGATGGGTTTTGTAACAAGAGTACATGATACCCGCGAAGACCTTTATAAAGAAGCAAAAAAACTTGCCGAGGAAATATCTAGTTCTCCTCCACTTACTGTCCAGGGCATAAAAGATGTAATAAATTTCTGCAGAGATGAAAGTGTTGACGCAGGCCTTAAATATATTGCACAAAAGAATGTTGCAATGGTTCCCGCAGAGGATACTACTGAAGCAATCATGGCATTCATAGAAAAAAGAAAGCCGGTTTTCAAAGGGAATTAATACCAAGGGTTCGCGCAAAAAAAGTTTACTTTTTTTGCGCGAACCCCAAATAAATATCTTTTATGATAAAATGAGGTGTTTGGAACATTTAAGGAAAACAGATTTCCATCACATCTTTAAACGTATCAACGAAGTATGTTGTAATCCCTTTTTTTATATAATCATCGAGCTCTTCAAAATCTTTCCTGTTTTCTGCAGGAAAAATCAGTTTCTTAACTTTTGCACGCCTTGATGCAATTACCTTTTCCTTAACACCGCCAATGGGCATAACAAGACCGCTTAATGTAAGTTCTCCTGTCATCGCTAAATTTTTTACAATAGGCCGGCCTGATGCAATTGAATATATAGCACATGCCATTGTTATACCTGCAGAAGGCCCGTCTTTTGGCGTTGCACCTGCTGGTACATGGAGGTGAATAAGGTTATTATCAAAAAAATTATTAATCCTGTTATCGCTGCTGCTTAAAGAACGAATATATGTATAAGCAATCTCTGAGGATTCAATCATGACACTTCCAAGCTGGCCGGTCTGTTTGAAGCCCGGGCCTTTTGATGCGATATTTGTTGCTTCCACGTAAAGTGTAGCACCTCCCATACTGGTATATGCCAGGCCCATCACAACACCTGCAGTAGGTTTTTTATACATCTTTTCTTCCCGGAACATTCTTCTTCCAAGAAGATTTTCAAGGTCATCAATTTTAATATCTATTTTTGATGCTTTTGTTTCTACTATTTTTTTACTGCATTTACGCAAAATCTTTCTGATATTATTTTCCAGGCTCCTTACACCAGCCTCTCTTGCATATCCGTCAATAATCTCTCTAAGAACAACTTTGGAGAAAAATACCTGCTTGCCTGTCAACCCATGAAGCTTAAGCTGTTTTGGTATAAGGTACTTTTTTGCAATCTCAAGTTTTTCTTCCAGAATGTATCCTGAGAGGCTGATAACCTCCATACGGTCGAGCAAAGGCCTGGGGATAGTTTCAAGTTGATTTGCAGTACAAATAAATAGTACTTTGGATAGATCAAAGCGTACATCAAGATAATGATCAAGAAAATCACTGTTCTGTTCAGGATCAAGAACTTCAAGCAATGCCGAGGCAGGGTCTCCCTGAAAACTTGCACCTATTTTGTCTACCTCGTCCAGCATAATAACAGGGTTTGATGTTTTACAGGTTTTCATTGTCTGGACGAATTTTCCGGGTAAAGCACCGATATATGTACGGCGATGCCCCTTGATTTCAGCCTCATCTCTCATTCCTCCAAGAGAAAAGCGAAAAAATTTCCTGCCGAGGCTTCTGGCAACTGAATGCCCTATTGAAGTTTTCCCGACACCTGGTGCCCCAACAAGAAGGATGATTGAACCGGAAAGATTTCCTTTAAGAATGCCCACCGATATCAATTCAAGAATACGATCCTTAACATCATTAAGACCGTAATGATCTTCATCTAATATTCGATTTGCCTTTGTAATATCATTATTATCTTCTGTATATATTCCCCATGGTAAAATAGTTAACCAGTCAAGATAAGCTCGTGTTACAGTGTATTCAGGTGAAGCCGGCTCAAGTACTTTAAGTTTTTCAATCTCCTCATTGATTCGTTCTGCTGCTTCTTCAGAAAGTTCAAGTTTTTCTATCCTCTTTTGAAATTTCTCAACCTCCGTTTCTTTATCGCCCTTACTTATCCCCAACTCTTTTTGTATCTCCTTTAACTGCTGTTTCATGAAGAATTCTCTTTGTTGGGTTGACAGCCTTTCTTCTATACGCTTATTGATTTGAGTTTGAAGCTTTGAAATTTCCAGTTCTTTTTTAAGCAGAACAAGAACCTGCTCAAGACGGGCCTTAATGTCCCTGGTCTCGAGTACATTCTGCAGTTCCTCACCAGATGCAGTTGTCAGAGATGAGGAAAAATCGGCCAGGGTTCCCGGCTCATAAACATCAATCTTGCTCATTAAAAGGGATAACTGCTCTTTGAAAAGTGGTTTTAATTCGACAAGTTCCTTAATCACGTTAATAACCGATACAGCATATGCCTTAATTTCTTCATCTATTACAGGTTCAACTTCATAAAGATATTTCACACTGGCTCGGAATGGAGGCTTATCTGAAAGGATCTCAACAATCTCAAAGCGCTCAATAGCCTGTACCATAACATGCAGCGGACCTTCGGATTCAGTTGCTGAAACCTGAAGAATTTTTGCTACTACACCTACTTTATGGAAATTATCAGGCAGTTTAGGAAGATCTGCTGGAGAGCTTTCATCAAATCTAACCATAACAAGGCCAATATAATTTGAAGCTGCTTTCTGGCTCTCAAGAACAGCCTTCTTATATCTTTCATCAACAATTACAACCGGATGCATCATTTTAGGAAACAATGGACGATCGGTTAATGGAATTATTGGAAGAGTAGACGGCAACATTGAATCTGCAATTACAATTGCCTTTTCTTCAGGATCGGGTTCCCTGTGGTCTTTTTTTGTATTGTCATTATCAACATCATAAACCATGGTAATATCATCTGACATAGTTCTCTCCTATATCTTTCAAATATAAATCATTAATATAAAGCTATTGACTGTAGAATTTCATTCTTGAATAATTTCCGAAACGGGAAAAAATGTATAAGTATATATTTTTTAAGAGTAACAGAATACAGTATATATTTCAAATCCTGCCTTTTATTGTTGATGAACCCATAAAAAAATAATTATCCATTGTATGTTCTTACTTTTGGTTTTGATTTATTTTATCTAACTTTACAGTTTTAAATAAATAATAAACTATCCATGACTATTGCTATTTAAGATCGGGTATATCCAGCCAAAAGTTGAGATGCATAGTGGGTGGTGATTCATTTTTAGCTTGACATTATTTTAAGTCACTGCTCTAAAAACAATATATATTAATATAAAAAATTAGTTTCGCCCGGAATTTTCATACTCATCTAAAAATAATAGTTTTGTACTATAACGGTCCGCAAAACTTATTATGCAGTATTTATACAACCAACTTCAAATAAGGAGGTATTATGCCTATACCGGAAGGTTTTCAAAATTACGCTGCAGCCCTTGGATTCCCGAAATCAGAAACATTAGGGAGAATTTTCGAACTTCTTTACGATGAAAAAGACGACGCTATTGTAACAGGAGCCATGCCTGGAACAGTTCAGGAAATAACAGAGAAATGCGAACTTCCGGAAACCAGAGTCCAGGAAATTATTGATAAGCTTTTTTCCCGCGGTGCAATAAGCCGCACACTTAAGCGGGCGGATTATTTTAAACTGTTTCCCATAATGGTGGAATTAAGAGACTCAAACGTAATTTACTGGAAAGATGCACCTGATGAGCTTTTTCAACTATGGGAGGATCTGCTTAATAACGAAATGGCCCCGTTGATGGAAGGTATGAAGGAGATGGAAATACCGGCCGGTATGAGGGTTATTCCTGTTGAAGAAACTATTGATGAGAAAAACAAGATCATGGATGTTGATTCAGTAAAGAAAATTTTCATGGATGCAGAGGTAGTATCTGCCGTACCTTGTCCATGTCGTATGCTTGTTGAAAAAACCGGTGGCGGGAAAGATTGTAAAGCACCTGCAAGTGCTGTCTGCATGCAGACAAACGGTTTTGCAAGGCCTATACTGGATCGTAATGCGGGTGAACAATTAACAAATGAAGAAGCTGTGAAACGGATTGAAGAGGCAGCACAGGCAGGCCTTGTTCATGTAGTACGTAATAATGTAAAGGAAGACATGTTCATGTGTAACTGCTGTTCATGCTGTTGTGTCGGATTCCGCTTTATGGACAATTATGATTTAAAAGGGATATACGCGCCTTCACGCTTCAAAGCAGTTGTAGATACAGATAATTGTACTGCATGCGGTACATGTGAGGATATGTGTAAGTTTAATGCCATAACCGTTGATGATGAAGCATCAATAAATGATGAAAATTGTTATGGCTGCGGCTTATGTGTTGCAAATTGCCCTGATGATGCCATGTCCATGGAAGAAGTCAGACCTGAAGAACATGTAAGGAGTACCTAAAAAGATTGATGGCGTCGTAAAAAGTCTTCATCTACTGCGTTATAGCGCTTGGCCAGACGCTCGACATACTACATGTATGCCTTTGCGCCTGGCCAACCACTATGCCTTGTATATGAAGATTTTTACTTAGCCATCGGTTATACTTTTTACGAGTTCATCAAGATTAAATGCGCAACCTTTTATCCTTTTTACAAGTTCTTTAGTTTATTATATTAAAATATAAGAGATTTGTGCATTTTTTAAAGAATTTCATTTTAAAAAATTTCAATAGAACAAGGAGATATAATGCCGATACCGGAAGGTTTTGAAGATTATGCAGCACTACTGGGATTCCCGAAATCAGAAACAATGGGAAGAATTCTCGAAATTCTTTTCGACGGAGAAGATGACGTCAAGGTAACAAGCGGAATGCCGGGGACAATTTCGGTAATTACTGAAAAGTGCGGGCTTTCGGAAGAAAAAGTACGGGAAGTAGTAGACAGGCTCTTTTCCCGTGGGATATTAATCCGCACCATGAGAAAGACTAATTATTATCGCCTTTTCAGTGTAATGATTGAGCTTAGAGATTCAACAGTGATTTACTGGAAAGACGCACCACAAGAGCTTTATGAGCTATGGCAACAGCTGTTATTAAAAGAGATGGGGCCTTTGTTAACAACCATGAAAGAAATGAAAATAAAACCCATGGTCAGGGTTATCCCTGTTGAAGAAACCATAGACTCTCAAAATATGATCCTGGACGTTGATTCAGCAAAAAAAATATTCAGCAATGCTGAATTAGTATCTGCCGTACCTTGTGCCTGCCGCACTCTTGTGGAAAGAACCGGTGGTATGGAAAATTGTCCCGCACCTGAAAAAGCCGTTTGCATGCAGACAAACGCCTTTGCGAAACAGATTATAGACCGCGGAGCAGGTGAACAGCTGACAAATGAAGAAGCTTTAAAAAGGATTGTAGAGGCTGAACAGGCCGGACTTGTTCATGTTGTACGAAATAATATAAATGAGGATATGTTTATGTGCAACTGCTGTTCATGTTGCTGTGCCGGATTACATTTTATCAATGTGCTTGATTGTAAGGATATGTATGCACCTTCCCGCTTCAAGGCAGAGATTAATCTCGACGATTGCAATACCTGCGGCATATGCGAAGAAAAATGCCAGTTTAATGCTATCGTTGTTGATGATGAAACATCAATAATTGAAGACAGCTGTTATGGCTGTGGTGTATGTGTAGCTAATTGTCCTGAGGGTGCCCTGTCTCTTGAAGAAATCAGACCCAAAGAGTTTATAAAAGTTTCATAAAAATTATAAAGAATTATCATAAAGTCCAATAAATCAAGGAGTTACATTATGCCTATACCGGAGGGTTTTCAAAATTATGCTGCATCTCTGGGTTTCTCAGATTCAGAAACACTGGGGAGGATTCTCGAAATTCTTTTTGACGGTGATGATGACGCCATTGTAACAAAAGCAATGCCGGGAGCAGTTCCGGAAATAGCAGAACGCTGCGGACTATCTGAAACAAGAGTTCAGAAAGTCGTTGATAAACTATTTTCACGCGGAGCACTGCACCGCACCATGAAAAGGGCTGATTATTTTCTCTTGATCCCCAGCATTATTGAATTTAGAGATTCAACAGTAATTTACTGGGAAGATATGCCCCAGGAACTTTTTGAACTTTGGCATAAATTAATGTCCAAAGAAATAAGCCCAGATACACCTATTATAAAAGATAATAAAAAAACACCACTCGCAAGGTTTATTCCTATTGAAGAGACAATCAAATCTGAAAACATGATTCTGGATATTGATTCTGCTAGAAAAATTTTCAGTGGAGCTGAATTAATATCAGCAATACCATGCGCCTGTCGTACTGTTTTGAAAAAAAATGATGGCGGGGAAAATTGTCCCGCACCTGAAAAGGCACTTTGTATGTCTACAAACGGTTTTGCCAGGGTAGCCCTGGAAAGAGGTGTGGGTGAACAATTGACTAATACCGAAGCTCTAAAAAGGATTGATGAGGCAGAAAAGGCCGGTCTTGTTCATGTGGTGCGCAATAATGTAAAAGAAGATATGTTCATGTGTAACTGCTGTTCATGCTGTTGTGCCGGAATCCATTTCATAAGAGAGCTTGGCTTCGAAGCCAACGCGCCTTCCCGTTTCAGGGCAGAGGTCGATGTAGATAATTGTAATGCATGCGGTACATGCGAAGAAATGTGCATGTTCAACGCTATAGCTGTTGACAGTGAAGCATCTATAATTGAAGATAAATGTTATGGTTGTGGTTTATGCGTTGCAAATTGTCCTGAAAAAGCAATGTCTCTAGAAGAAGTCAGGCCGAAAGAGTCTGTAAGGGTCTCATAGTAAACTTATTCGAGTATCAGTACTATCTAATACACATAGATTGTCTTTCAGAAAAGAATGACAGCTTTAAGTCTGTCCGTGAAAGGCACAGCAGGTAAGCCTATTTGGGCAAAAAGGGACCTTAATCAAAGGTCTCGAAGAACACCCCTTTTTTGTTTTTTTTAAGGGCTCTGGAAAAACTCAATTCCATGGGAACTCAGATTCAAGTTGAAGATATTGAATATGGCTGAGAGGTATTTCAGAGCCCTTATATTACCTAATTTTTAGATACATTCACGGCTGACGGACCTTTTTGTCCTTCTTCAACATCAAATGTAACACGGTCACCTTCATTCAGTGATTTGAAACCTTCTGCATTTATACCTGAGTGATGAACAAATACATCCGGTCCATCTTCCTGTTCAATGAATCCATATCCTTTTTGATCGTTAAACCATTTCACAATACCATCGGCCATTGCTGCCTCCTTTTTTAATAAATTCTTACGGTTTAAAAACTTCAGGTGTCATTTTGACCGAATGCTTTTCCCATCCGTACGCAACCTGTAAATATTGTAATTTTTTATATTTTATTAATGGTTATTGTCAATATAAAATCTTAAAATTTACTTAAAAATTGCAAATCTTAAGATAATTTTTATTTGATTTCCAGGTAGGTGCCGGTTATGTCCAACAGTCCCTGGAAACCAAAATGTGATTCATTATTTTATATCTGCATGATAACTCTGAATAGACTTTACCTCTGTATCACCATCAAGTCTTGCACCGATACCCCTTGCGGCAGCAAATGCTGCAGCGGTAGTCGTGATATAAGGGATCTTGTACTTTATCGCAGATTTGCGGATATATGAATCATCTTCACTGCTTTCTTTTCCGCTAGGTGTATTCACAACCAGCTGGATTTCACCATTCTTTATCGCGTCAACAATATCAGGCCTGCCATGACCGATTTTCTTTAACACATCAGATTCAATGCCGTTATCGGCAAGGAACTGGTTTGTTCCTTTGGTAGTCAGAATCTTGAACCCCAGCTCCCTGAAAACTCTTGCGGGCTCAAGTATTCCCGGTTTATCCCTGTCTGCAATGGTAATCAATATGCTGCCCTCAAGTGGTAATATTAATTGAGCGCCCTCCTGGGATTTATAAAATGCCATACCGTATGTATCAGCCATTCCAAGAACCTCACCTGTTGATCTCATCTCCGGCCCAAGCAGAGGGTCAACTTCAGGAAACATATTGAATGGGAATACCGACTCCTTGACACCATAATGGGGTACAGGCTTATTTTTCAGTCCCAATTCACCGATTTTTTTACCCAGCATAACCTGGGCCGCAAGCCTTGCCATAGGTATGTTGCAGACTTTGGACACAAGCGGGACAGTTCGAGACGCCCTGGGATTAGCCTCCAGAATGTATACAGTGTCATCTGAGATTGCATACTGGATATTCATCAATCCCACAACATTCAACTCAACTGCAATCCTTCTGGTATATTCAATAATAGTTTCTATGTGTTTAGCCGGAATGCTGACAGGAGGTATGACACAGGCCGAATCTCCTGAATGAACTCCAGCATGTTCTATATGCTCCATAACAGCCGGAACAAAAGCATCGGTTCCGTCAGCAATTGCATCAGCTTCAGCTTCAATGGCGTTTACCAGAAACTTATCAATCAAAATAGGTCTGTCCGGTGACACATCAACTGCTGCTACCATATATTGGCGCAACATATCCTCATCCCTTACAATCTCCATGGCACGGCCGCCTAATACATATGAGGGCCTTACCATAAGCGGATAACCTATCTTTTCAGCAACCTCAAGGGCATCATCCAGATTGCTCGCCATTCCCGATTGTGGCTGAGGAATACCAAGCTGACTTATTATTTTTCTGAATCGATCCCTGTCTTCGGCAAGATCAATTGTTTCAGGAGATGTACCGAGAATTTTCACCCCTGCTTTTTCAAGCTCAGCAGCAATATTAAGGGGTGTCTGACCGCCAAATTGAACGATAACTCCTTCCGGTTTTTCTTTTTCATATATGCTAAGCACGTCTTCAACAGTGAGTGGCTCAAAATAAAGCTTGTCAGAGGTATCATAATCAGTTGACACCGTCTCAGGGTTGCAATTCACCATAATTGATTCAAGACCGGCATCCCGTATTGCAAACGCAGCATGAACACAGCAATAATCAAACTCGATTCCCTGACCGATTCTGTTAGGGCCGCCTCCAAGAACCATAATTTTTTTTGCATCACTTACAGCTACTGTATCCTTTGCATTATATGTGGAATAATAGTATGCAGCATTCTCAACACCACTCACAGGTACAGCTTCCCAGGCTTCGGAAGCACCAAGAGAAATTCTCTTTTCACGTATTTCTTTTTCAGTAAGCTCGAGAATCATTGCAAGATATTTATCAGCAAATCCGTCTTTTTTTGCTTGAATAAAAAGTTCATCCGGAGGCATACTCCCCTTATACTTGAGAACCTCTTCTTCCAGCATGACAAGTTCCTTCATCTGCTCGATAAACCATTGTTTTATATGAGTCAGGTCATGAAGAGCCTGCACATCTGCACCCTTTCGCAGGGCTTCATAGATGATGAAATGACGTTCGCTTGTGGGTGTGCTTGCCATATCCAGTAATTTTTGTAATGGCTCTTTGTTGAAATCCTTTGCAAACCCCAGGCCGTAACGGCTTGTTTCCAGTGATCGAATGGCTTTCTGAAAAGCCTCTTTGTAAGTCTTTCCTATACTCATGACTTCACCAACGGCTCTCATCTGGGTTCCCAGTTTGTCTTCCACACCTTTAAATTTTTCAAACGCCCATCTTGCAAATTTGACAACCACGTACTCTCCAGAAGGAGTATACTTTTCGAGAGTACCATCCCGCCAGTATGGAATTTCATCCATAGTAAGTCCCCCTGCAAGTAGAGAGGAAACCATGGCAATGGGGAAACCGGTCGCTTTAGAGGCAAGGGCAGAAGATCTTGAGGTTCTCGGATTGATCTCGATAACAACAACTCTTCCGGTTTTAGGGTTATGGGCAAACTGGATATTTGTACCGCCAATCACTTCAATGGCTTCCACAATAGCATAAGAGTATTTCTGCAGCCGTTTCTGAAGCTCCGCATCGATTGTCAACATGGGAGCCGTGCAGAAGGAATCCCCTGTGTGTACTCCCATGGCATCAACATTTTCAATAAAACAGACAGTTATCATCTGGTTTTTTGCATCACGTACAACTTCAAGTTCAAGCTCTTCCCAACCGAGAACCGATTCTTCAACAAGAATCTGGTTAACCCGACTTGCTGATATTCCCCTACTGGCAATTGTTCGAAGTTCTTCTACATTGTAAACAAGGCCTCCGCCTGTTCCTCCCATTGTGTATGCCGGACGTATAACAACAGGATAACCTAGCCCTTCTGCTACCTTTTCTGCATCTTCCACAGTATTTACAGTCTGACTTTCCGGCATTTCAATTCCGAGACCTTCCATGGTATTTTTAAATGCCGTACGATCCTCCCCCCGTTCAATTGCATCAATATTAACCCCAATTATTTTCACTCCGAATTTTTCAAGTATACCTTCTTGTGCCAATTCCGAAGAAAGATTAAGCCCGGTCTGACCTCCCAGGTTAGGAAGAAGTGCATCAGGCATCTCTTTTTCAATGATCTTAGTAAGAGTTTTAACATTAAGGGGTTCGATATATGTTACATCGGCAAGACCAGGATCGGTCATAATAGTGGCCGGATTGGAATTAACAAGAACTATTTCATATCCAAGCTTTCTCAATGCCTTGCATGCCTGTGTACCGGAATAATCGAATTCACAAGCCTGCCCAATTATTATCGGGCCGGAACCGATAATCATAACCTTTTTAATATCATCGCGTTTTGGCATATATCTTCTCCTGTGTTTATTTTGTTATAATTTCTCAAATCTTTTTTTAATAAAACAAGTGATAATTAAAATAATAATATTTATTAATCAATACTTAATACGTCAGTGTTAATATAAAGAATTCGAATCATAGCATTTTAACCATGAAAATCGGATAGGGAGAAATTTAATAAATATTCTAACAATAGCTTTAACCTGCATCGATACAAGGTTAAATACATAAAAGCTGATGTCTCAAATTTCCAGATAAAAATTTAAAATGAAAATATATATTGAAAAATTGTTCATGTCTGATATCTGAATAAGGGTTTCGGGAAAAATATAATATCAAATACAATGCAAGAAATTGATTTATATTTTCCAAGTTCCACGTCTGTTGGTTAGGTCTGGGTAAAAATTGTTCTGGGGTTATTATAATAAAAGTTTCTGAAAAGCTTTCATATAAGGGGGGATGCAATGGGTGGAATATTTGGAAAAGTATCAAAGGATGACTGCGTATCAGATCTTTTTTATGGCACAGACTATCTTTCACATCTTGGTACAAGACGCGGAGGCTTAGCCGTTCTGAACTCAGATGGTTTTACCAGGTCGATCCACAGCCTTGAGAGTTCATATTTCAGAACGAAGTTTGAGCCCGACCTTCCTATGTTTCATGGGAATAAAGGTATCGGCGTTATAAGCGATAATGAAGATCAGCCCATATTGATAAGCTCACACCTTGGGACTTTCGGCATTGTAACGGTTTCCAAAATCAACAACATAGCAGAATTGTCTGAAGAAGCATTCAAGAAAAACAAACACTTTGGAGAAACAGGCACAGTGGGTATCAATCCCTCAGAGCTTGTCGCAATGCTTATATCCGAACAGGGTTCCTTTGAAGAAGGTATTGCATATGCCCAGGAAGCCATCAAGGGTTCATGTTCAATGCTTCTGCTTACAAAAGAAGGAATTTTTGCTGCAAGAGATAAACTAGGCAGGACCCCTATCATCATCGGCAAAAAGGACGGTGCATATGCCGCATCATCGGAAACCTGCGCTTTTCCCAATCTTGGTTATGAAATAGATAAATATCTCGGCCCCGGAGAAATTATTCTAATTAAAGAAGACGGATGTGAACAGAAAAAAAAGCCGGGTGAAGCCATGCAGGTTTGTTCTTTTTTATGGGTTTATTACGGTTACCCTGCATCCAGCTACGAAGGTATTAATGTTGAAGAAGTAAGGTACAGGTGCGGCAATGCCCTTGCAAAAAATGATGATGTTGATATCGATTTTGTCTCCGGGATACCGGATTCCGGAATAGGCCATGCACTTGGATACGCAAATGAGAAAAGAATCAAATACCGCAGACCCTTTGTAAAATACACACCCACCTGGCCCAGGAGTTTCATGCCCCAGAACCAGGAAGTAAGGGATCTGGTAGCAAGTATGAAACTAATCCCCGTGAAAGAACTGATAAAAGACCAAAAAATACTTTTTTGCGAGGACTCTATTGTACGAGGAACACAACTTCAGGACAACATACAGATTCTTTTTGACTGTGGTGCAAAAGAGGTTCACATGAGACCTGCCTGCCCCACACTCATACACCCGTGTGAATTTCTCAATTTTTCAACTTCAAGATCTACCCTTGATCTGGCTGGTAGAAAAGCAATATTAGAGCTGGAAGGAAAAGAGGACGCACACCTTGATGAATATGCAACTGCAGGAACCGAAAGAAACCTGGCAATGATAGATAATATACGAAAACGTCTGAAACTTACCAGCCTGAAATTTCAACCAATGGATGCATTGGTTCAGGCCATAGGCCTTCCAAAGGAAAAGCTATGCACTCACTGTTGGGATGGATCTAGCTACTTCTAAAGTATAAAGGCGTCATAAAAATTCTCCATATACTGCATTATAGAGGCTTATACTTTTTATGAGATATTCAAAAGCTGACTTATGAATATTGTTTATTTAGGTAGGTTCTACCTAAATAACTCAAGGGTTGGGAGTTTTTTATAAAAAACTTTACAAAGAGCGGAATGGATGACTATCGGCTAAGATTTGCGCTGTTTGAGAGTATT
>JABHLN010000037.1 GCA_018693105.1 Desulfobacterales bacterium
AGGCATACATGTAGTATGTCGAACGTCTGGCCAAACGCTATGACGCAGTAGATGGAGGCTTTTTACGACGCCATCAAGATTATATTTCATAATTAATACTTTAAAAACCCATACTTCAAAGGTGTATTCATGACAATTGAAGATAGACGAAAAAACACCAGGAATAATTTGTCAATTCCAGCTAATGTTAAAGGTCCAAAAGGCGTTATCGAAGCAGTAGGAAAAGATATTAGTATTGATGGTGTTAAAATCGAAACATCAAAACCTTTAAACCCCGGAACGACTGTAGAGGTATTCCTGGACTTAAATGATCCGATTTTACTTGAAGGTCTTGTTGTCTGGAAGAAAAAAGAAGACAGGGATGACGAGTCTGTTTTTGTAATGGGTATTCAGGTATATGCGATTATCCATGATGATGTTAAAGCTATGAGTTTTCCAGATAAATTTGAACTTTTTAACGAACTGATGGAGCGTTTAGGAGAATAGACCTTGTCATCTAAAAAATTAATCCTTTATCAGCAACCCATGGCTCGCCCCGATGACCATTGATACTGATTTGAGTTTAATGATTTCAAAAGGAGTAACAAATGAGTTATGAGACTGAAATTGAATTATATGAAGAGTTGTCTGCCAAACATGGCTGGCCTGAATCCAAATATTTACCGATGATAATCAGGAAAATGATTACACCTGATCAGGCTCAGATATTACTTCAATTACCAGCAAATTCAGAATCAATATCTAAAAACATAGGGATTGAAAAAGAAATCGTTGATAACAATATGCAGGAAATGTTTGAAAAAGGAATAGCTTTTCCCTCTAAAAAAGGATGGCGTCTGGGCAGGATTATTGATTCGTTACATGACCTTACACTAA
The DNA here is from genome assembly GCA_018693105.1 of Desulfobacterales bacterium. GTDB lineage: Bacteria > Desulfobacterota > Desulfobacteria > Desulfobacterales > SURF-7 > JABHLN01. The sequence goes on from JABHLN010000037.1 coordinate 877, forward strand.
GTAATAAAAAATATTGGGATTCTTATGGGGGGGAGGAAATTGCAAACCTCTGGAACGCATTCGAAGAACTGGAATGGCTGCCGGCTTTTGCCGACCATGTCAGGAGTCTGGATGCTCCTTTAATGCGAATATTACCCGCAATGGAAGCTGTGAGGGACTATCCAGGACTTTTGCCTGAAGAGGACGTCAGAGAACTTTTTAAATCAACTAGTGCGATAACACTGATTCCATGTCCATGCCGGGTAGAACAATACGAACGGAAATGTGATGCGCCTGATGAAATGTGTATTTCAGTTAACAGATCGGCTGAATATAATCTAAAACGTGGTGTTGGTAAAAAACTAACCGTTGAAGAAGCCATAGCTTTTGAAGAAACAGCCCGGAAACATAATTCAATATCAGTGGTTCCAAATACTAAAGAGTTAAACATGGTAATGTGTAATTGTCATGATTGTTGCTGTATTGCTTTTCGCGCTTTTAAGGATCCTGTATCTGTTCAAGGGATGTATGCTAAAAGTCGTTTTCAAGCCAGTGTTGAAACTGAAAAATGCACCGGATGTCAAAAATGTATTGAAACCTGTTTGTTTGAAGCAATTGAACTTAAAAAATATTCAGGAATGAAAAAATGGAAAGCCTTTATTGATCCTGAAAGATGCATGGGATGTGGAAATTGTGTTGTGAAGTGTCCCAAAAAAGATGCAGTTTCTCTAAAAGTTGTAAGACCTCCTGAGCATATTCCGGAACCTGAGGTTGATGTATATGCTTATGGTGATGCAAAGAAATGATGGCGTCGTAAAAAGTCTCCATTTACTGCGTTATAGCGGTTGACCAGAAGTTCAACATACTGAATGTATGCTTTCATCCCTGATCAACCACTATGTCTTGTATATGAAGATTTCTACTTAGCCATTGTTAATACTATTAAGAGTTTATCAGGAAATGATGGCTGTCTATATCTGATATAACTGTACTATTTAGGAATAAGTATAACACGGAGACAAATATATTTATATTATGTTTCCTTACCGGGGGATTTGTATATGGGATTATTTCACTGTCCAATGGGTTCGATTTATCGGGATGATGATCCGTGCATAGATTGTGGGTTGTGTGAGGCGATAACAAAAGAAGATAAAATAAAAGCAACGGAAATAATAAGAGAGTATCTAAGATCACATACTAAAACAATTAATTCTGTTTCAAAAAAAATGACAATATGCGGGAAAGGCGGGGTTGGGAAAAGTACGTTTATTACACTAATTTCGAATGTTTTAAGCGAGCTGGGTTATTCAGTATTAGTGCTTGACACTGATGAATCCAACCCCGGTCTATACAGGATGTTAGGGCTTGATAAAGAACCAAAACCACTGAAGAATGTTTTAAGGGGTAGGAGTACTGATGATTCTTCACCACCTCCGGAATGGCTTTTAAACAATGAAATCACAACCAGTGATATTCCGGAAGAATTTTTTGTAGAAAAAAGTAATCTTAAGTTTTTATCTATAGGAAAGATTATTGATCCTTTTGAGGGTTGCGCATGCTCCATGGCTGATGTTGCCAGAAATTTTCTTGATAAACTGGTTCTTCAGGAAAATGAACGTTTAATTGTTGATATGGAGGCAGGTGTCGAAAGCTTTGGCAGGGGAGTGGAGAGAAGCGTTGACACAGTGTTAATTATTGTTGAACCTTCATTTGAATCTATTGCTCTTGCTGAAAAAATTTCATATATGGCGGATGGTATAGGCGTAAATAAAGTACGGGCTGTTCTAAACAAAATTCCTTCAAAGGATATTGAAGTGAAGATACAGGACAAGCTTTCCGGTTTAAATATCAAATCCCTTGGTTCTATATATTTTAATCTACAGGTTAATGAAGCCTCTTTCGAAGGCCATGCACTAGGAGAGTCCGAAGCAAAAGATAATGTAAAAGATATTGTTAGATCTTTGCTTAACGGGGAATAGAGGAACTTATTATTATCTATGAAGTGGTAAATATTGGAAAAAACAACCGGAGAAAGCATGAAACCATTCAAAGTTCAAATAGAAGATGATGTATTAGATGATCTTCAGACCCGTCTAAAACGAACACGATTGGCCCCGGATTTCGGGAATAATCTATGGAGCTATGGTGTTGAGGGTGAATATTTAGGTGAATTGCTTGATTATTGGCATACTGTTTTTGATTGGCGATCCCAGGAAAGTAAGATGAATACTTTTAATCATTACTTAACAAAAATAGATGACATTCCAATACATTTTATTTATGAAAAAGGAAAGGGCCCCAACCCTAAACCTCTTATTATGAGTCATGGATGGCCGTGGACATTCTGGGATTATCGTAAAGTCATTAAACCACTCACTGATCCGGCTGCCTTTGGTGGTGATCCTGAGGATGCTTTTGATGTTATTGTCCCTTCATTGCCGGGATACGGTTTTTCTACTCCTTTAACACAAACAGGAATCAACTTTTGGCGTACGGCCGATATCTGGGTTGAATTGATGTGCAATGTGCTGGGATATAATGAATTTTTCGCACAGGGTGGTGACTGGGGATCCGGAGTAACACTCCAGCTTGGACATAAGTATGCTGATAAAGTAAAGGCAATATACGTACATACGGCACTTCCGCTCACATTATTTATTAAGCCTTTACCGGGTCGCGATGAATATAGTGAAGATGAACAACGATGGTATAAGAAAATTCAGGATTTCGCTATACATGGAAGTGGTTACTCTGCCCTTCAAGGTACATGTCCTCAAACTATAGCCTATGCATTGAATGATTCTCCAATTGGCTTGTGTGCATGGATACTTGAAAAACGGCGTTTATGGGGTGATTGCAAGGGTGATGTGGAAACCCGTTTCAGTAAAGATGATATTCTAACTACAGTCATGATATATTGGTTGACGGAGAGTTATGGTACTTCCGGTAGATATTACTATGAGGCACGTAATAATCCATGGAAGCCATCCCATGATCGTATACCACAGGTTGAAAGCCCAACGAGTATAACTGTATTTGAAAATGATGTTGTCGCAATGCCCAGGAAATGGGCTGAGTGTGTACATAACCTGAAGAGGTGGAAAATATTTGAATCAGGCGGCCACTTTGGGCCTATGGAAGAACCCGATGTCATTATTGATGAAGTGAGAACCTTCTTCAGGGACTATAGATAAAGAAAATCTCATAGTCATGATATTTGACGCATTTGGGTAGACATGAATTAGACCAATGGAAAAGCCAGTTTTTATCTAAATTGCTCATCGGTTGGTTTTTAAACATGAAGAGCATCAGTGCGAAAGTTGTGTAGATATCAATTTTTTAAAAACTCAAAAACCTAAGTTTACTTGATTTTGACTTGCACAAATTATGATATCTGTAATTTTGGAATTTATAAAGAATCTGTGATAAATGCAAGATAGCACATTTTTAAGTATAATTTTACCTACAATAACATCTCGCATTCTTCTCGTTTTTTTAAATAAATACTATCAGCTTAATTATATAATATTTATATTGTAAATATTTGCATGTTTTCCTTCGTTTTGATATTTTAGATATGTAATTAAATTATAATGGTTAGCGGTTGGTGTTAACTATAGATTTTAAAATTAACCAACATTTGTGTTATATTTCCAAAGGAGGTAATTACCATGAATTGTCGTTTTACTATGGCAGCATTTCTTCTGGTATTGATCACCCTTACTGGAAGTTGTGTTACCACAAGATCTAAAGAACCCTATAAACATCTTAAAACCAGTATTATCCGATTTCTTGGCCCAGTTGAAAAAAATAATTCTGAAAAAAAAGAAACATCGGAAGCAACGATAACCGTTCCTCTTAAGGTAGGAATTGCGTTTGTTCCATCTAATGATTTTGGTGATTTTCCTGAAAAGGAAAGAATGAATTTGATGCAAGAGATAGCTCCTGAGTTTGAAAATTATAAATTTGTTGAATCGATTGAACTCATTCCTTCATTGTATCTGGAAAAAGAAGGAGGTTTTTCAAACTTAGATAGGTTGCAAGAATTGTTCGATATAAATGTAATTGTATTGCTTTCCTATGATCAGTCACAATTTGCGGATTCTGGTGCATGGTCCATAACTTATTGGACAATTGTAGGTGCATACATAGTGAAAGGAGAGAAGAATGACACACATACTTTGATTGATGCTTCTCTTTTTCATATTCAAAGTCGTAAAATGTTATTCCGAGCTGCTGGCATCAATCATCTCAAGAGTAGAGCAACTCCCATCAATTTCACAGAGCAAGTAAGAAAAGATAGCCTTGATAGTTATCACCAAGCAAGAGTAGATCTTACAAAAAACCTCAAGGAAAAGTTATATAGTTTCAGGAAAATGATTAGAGCCTCATCAGGTGCGTTTAAGTTAAAACTTAAACCAGGTTACGAATTAGAGCCTTTAAAGAAGTAGATTAAATTGGAATGACTTAAGAACTATGCTATAAACCCACATCTATCTATATAATTTTTAGCAAAGAAAAATTGAAACTTTTCTGTATTTTATTCGTGGAAACAAAACATGTTGAGGGTAAAAAAACATTCCAAAGTTGTGATATCTGCATGCTGTACGACATAAACGCTGTTTTTTCTTTTAATATTAGTAGTTTATCTACTACTTTACATTCCTTAATTTTTCGCCTTTGTCAAGTTTTTTTCATAGCTAAAACGAATGTCGCTGCATCACCCTTTCAATCGCTTTGTGATAATCACGTTGTACTTTGATATTGGATACCTGGCAATAACGTTGCGTTGTTTTGATTCGCGTATGTCCTAATAAATCCTGGATGGTCACCAGATCTGCATCCGCATTGAGCAGTTGTGTTGCCATAGTATGCCTGAGCTGATGACAAGATACTTTTAGCCCGGCTTTTTGTGAATAGTATTGCATGCGATGCTGAATGCCACGAACCGATATCGGTTTACCTTTAAAACGACCCTTTTCTACCAGGAACACCTTTTTTGCTCGCGATGAAGGTCTTACCTTCAAGTACTGAAATAGTACTTTATAAGCGTCATTGCTTAAGTAGACGACCCGGTCTTTCAATCCCTTGCCTTCATAAACAAACAACTGAGACCTTGGTAAATCAAGTGCGGCCAGAGTCAGTTGGGCGACTTCTTCTACTCGCAAACCACAACGCAGCATCAGCATAAACATGGCTCGATCGCGGTAACTTTCGATAACGGCAAACAGATCAGTAATTTGTTCATCTCTAAGGTAACGGGGAAGAGGTCTGGAAAGCCGAAGAGTATAGCCGCGCTTTACCGGATTTACTATTCTTATATCTTCCTCGTTATCGAGGTAATTATAAAACCCCCGGATGCTGTCAAGATAACTGTTTATTGTTTTGGGTTTCAATCTCTTGTTCAAAAGGTGATCTATAAAAGCTAAAACTTTTTTGTTGTTCACCTGCTCTATCGGCATGTCCAGCCACAAAACAAAATACTTTAGTGTGTTCATGTAGTTTTTTATTGTGTGGGCAGAATAATTTCTTCTCTTTAAAAACCTACGATAATGCACGATCGAATCGGTAATGGCCATTTATATCCCCCCTTTCAATGATTGTCATTGCTTTAAAGTATTCTTCTTTACGGGTATTGTCTGTCAGTCGGGCATACCGACGGGTCATCTCAATACTACTGTGCCCTAAAAGCTGCTGCAAACACTCAAGCCGCATACCCGCATTTAAAAGCTCACTGGCAAAAGTATGGCGCAGGCAATGAAGAGTATATCCTTTGTGGCCCAAACCGGCTTTATCCAGATATTTAACGAACATAACACGGGCAGTTTGATAACTAATAGATTGCCTTTTTTGGATATAGAACAAATTCATTGTTTGAGGATTTCTTTCATTAAACCACTTCTTCAAAGCGACATGTGCATCATCACTTAAATAAACAACTCTTCCTACACGGTTCTTTTGTGCTTCAAATATCTCAATTCTTTTCTCTTTAAGATTTATATCATTAACCTTAGTACTCAACAGTTCCCCAATCCGCATACCGGTCCTGAGTAATATTAATATCATTGCACGATCTCGGGTATTTTTAATAACTGCGAGTAGATGGTTGATATCCAGGGGATCAATAGCTCTGGGTAATGAATCCGGAATCTTTATTCGCATTCTATTTTTTAATACATCTTGATGAATTACATCTCTTTCTATTAGAAAATTAAAAAATATCTTAAGTAATGTTAATCGTGTTCTAACTGAATTTGGCTTTAAGCCCCGATCCTGCTCATTCTCGATAAATGAACATAAATCTTCTCTGGTAACTGTTTCAAGATACTCTCCACCTGACTTCTTAAAGAAAATTAAGAAAAGATTTATTGTAGTAAAGCTCCCTCTGATTGTATTAGGGCTGCAATTACGTCGATATAAGTCAAATAAATACAGTCTGACATACTGTTGACCGCAAAGTTCATTATTGATTAACCTTTGAAGTGCTTTTTCAATAGAATGAGTCGGGGATTTTGATTGGGAAAGTGTTTCTATGTCTGATTTTGAAAAATAGCCATGCTTTGGAATTTCTGCTGATTTGTCCTGAATGGCTGGTTTAAACTCACGCTGATAATTGCTGTTTTCTACCGAAACATGATCAATAGTCATCACTACCTCCTTTTGTTTTTGTAGAAAAAACAGGTAGATAATGACTTTTTATATGTTTTTAGTCAATTACCATTTTATGTCGTACAGCTGCATGATATCGCTTTGCTCTGTAGAAATCCTGAGGTTGTTTTTTTGTATATCAAATGATATTGAGGCTTGTTTTCAATTCTGTAATTTCAAATATGGGAAGGACTCATATTTTGTAAAAAGTAGTGGTATTTTCAATTTTAGGTAGAATAACAGACAAATAGCAATAAATTTCGACCAGACCTGAATTTACTCAAGAATTTTTTTTAAAAATTTTCCGGTATAGCTTTTTTTCTCCTTTGCGATTTTCTCAGGGGGTCCGGCAACCACTACACGCCCGCCTTCATCTCCGCCTTCCGGACCGAGATCGATAACCCAGTCTGCTGTCTTTATCACATCAAGATTATGCTCTATGACAACAACGGTATTACCGGAATCAACAAGACGCTGAAGAACTCCAAGCAACATCCTTATGTCGTCAAAATGAAGCCCTGTAGTTGGTTCATCAAGTATATACAAGGTTCTGCCTGTATCTCTTTTTGACAACTCGCGTGCCAGCTTTATTCTCTGGGCTTCGCCTCCGGAAAGAGTTGTTGCCGCCTGCCCTAACTTGATATACCCAAGACCTACCTGCATAAGGGTATTAAGTATAGCGACTATTCTAGGATGGTTTTCAAATAGTTTTACTGCCTGCCTCACCGAAAGATCGAGAATGTCTGCTATGGAATGCCCCTTGTAAAGGATTTCAAGAGTGGCTTTATTAAATCTTTTGCCCTTACAAATTTCACAGGGAACAAAAACATCGGCAAGGAAATGCATTTCAACCCTGATATATCCGTCACCACTGCAGTATTCACATCGCCCTCCCTTTACGTTAAATGAAAACCGTCCTTTTTTGTAACCGCGCATACGGGATTCGGGAAGCATGGAAAAAAGCTCCCTGATATGATCAAATACCTTCGTGTAAGTTGCAGGATTACTTCTTGGTGTTCGACCAATTGCCTTCTGGTCGATATTTATTACTTTATCGAGATTCGAAAGACCTTTTATTCCTTCATGTTTTCCCACTTCAAGAGAGGTTGAATGCAGCTTTCGTGAAAGAGCCGGATAAAGTATCTGGTTTGTAAGTGTTGATTTACCTGCTCCTGAAACACCTGTTATTGTGATAAAAAGGCCTAAAGGAATTTTTACATTTATATTGGCAAGATTATTTTCAGATGCCTTTTTTATGACAATCCATTTATTCCCGGTACTTTTAGGGGTTTTTCTTTTTGAAGGTGTTTCAATTTTTTCTTTTCCGCTTAGATAAAGTCCTGTAATTGATGCCTTGTTTTTTTTAATTTTACCAGGCGGTCCTTCAGCAACAACCTGTCCTCCAAGAAGACCCGCACCCGGCCCTATGTCAAGAATCCAGTCTGCAGATTCTATAGTTTCCTGGTCATGCTCCACAATAATAAGAGTATTACCAATATCTCTCAGGTGACACAGGCTGTCTAAAAGTTTAATATTGTCCCTCTGGTGCAGACCGATTGAAGGTTCATCAAGTATGTACAAAACACCGGTAAGTTCCGAACCGACTTGAGAGGCAAGACGGATACGCTGGGACTCTCCACCTGAAAGGGAGGGACCTTTCCTGTCAAGTGTAAGATAGTTCAAACCTACATTTTTCAGAAAACCAAGGCGGTTTACTATCTCCTTTAACAATTCCCCTGCAATTATTTTTCTACTGCCTTGAAGCTTCAATGACTTGAAAAAACCGTAACTGTCTTTTATTGACATTTTAGTAATATCTACTATTGATAAATCGTCAACAAGAACATGTACGACTTCGGTTTTAAGTCGATTCCCATTACATTCCTGGCATTTCCGGTTTGACATGAATTTTGAGTACCATTTTTTCTGGCTTTCAGATTTTGTCTGCATGTATCTTCGTACCATACTATTTAAAAGCCCTTCAAATGCAGTAGTAACGGCACCTTTGACTTTTGCTGAATTCCAGTTAACTATCATCGTTTTCCCTTTTGAACCATAAAAGCAAAGATCCTTGTCTTTTTTGGAAAGATCTTTCCAGGGAATGTCAAGATTCAGGCCAAACTCTTTTTCCATGGCATATATGGTTTCAAGTCCCCATGAACCGTTACGTGTTTCGATTTTTTGAAAATAGTTTTTCCATGGAACTATTGCCCCTTCACGTATTGAAAGAGTGTTGTCCGGCACAAGCTTATCAGGATCTATTGAAAGTACCGATCCCAGACCGTTGCATTCAGGACACATTCCCTGTGGAGAGTTAAAGGAAAAAATAGGTGGATCAAGCTCAGGAAAAGCGAAACCGCAACATGACCTTGCTTCACTCATTCGGATATCTTCACGATCAATTACATGTATTATTACATTTCCTTTACCGAGTTTAAGTGCCGTCTCCACAGAGTCAATAAGTCTTTTACGAAAAACCTCACCCTTCTTAACAACAAGTCTGTCAACGACTACTTCAATATTATGTTTTTTGTTTTTCGATATGCTCTGAACATCAGTAAGATCCTGAACAACACCATCTACTCTGACCCTGGCATAACCGTCTCTTTTAAGTTCATCAAAAAGCTCTTTTCGAACACCTTTTCTGTTTTCTATAACAGGGGCAAGTAAAAGGAATTTCGTTGAAACAGGCATGGAAAGAATCTGTGTTACCATGCTTTCTGCATCTCCCCTGCCAACCTTTTTACCGCATATATGGCAATGCTGAATACCAATTCTTGCAAAAAGCACCCTGAGATAATCATAAATTTCTGTTATAGTCCCCACTGTTGAACGGGGGTTTTTACTAGCGGATTTCTGCTCAATTGATATTGTTGGAGAAAGTCCTTTTATAGTATCATATTTTGGCTTCACCATCTGGCCGAGAAACTGTCTTGCGTATGAGGAAAGTGATTCCACGTAGCGTCTCTGGCCTTCGGCAAAAATAGTATCAAAAGCAAGGCTTGATTTTCCGGAACCTGATACACCTGTAAAAACAATCAACTTCTTTTTTGGAAGTTCAATATGTATATTTTTCAGGTTATGTTCCCTTGCCCCTTTTACAATAATATGATCATATTCTGTTACTTGGGTTTTTTTCGTTTTGCGGGTTTTCATTACTATCCTTTTTCTTTTTTACTTCTTTGAGCCATTTCTCCTGTTCTTTCAGATATTCCTCTTCAGTCTGTTTCCATTTTGAATAATCTGTATTATCAAGGTCAGGTTTTTTACCCCCCAATGACTTCAGCAGTTTGATTACTTTATCAATGTTTTTCATAATGTTTACCTGCCGGACGGAAAGATGATATTTTGGCGTCGTAAAAAACCTCCATCTACTGCGTTATAGTGTTTGGCCAGACGTTCGACATACTACATGTATGCCTTCACATCTGGCCAAACACTATGCCTTGAATATAAAGATTTTTACTTAGCCATCGGTTATGCTTTTTAACGAGTTTACCATGTTTTAACCTTGAGGTTTTTAGCGAGAAGGATATGTCCCTATAATTAGTTTCATTGGTTTAATTTGTTTAATTGGTTTTATTAGTTAACCAATCGAACTAATGGAACCAATCGAACCAGCCAAACTATTTACCTGTAATCTCTATAGGTTATAGCATGCTTGTCAGCCTTGTAAGAAAATTTCCGCACAGTTGTTTTTAGCATTTTTGCGGCCATTGAAATATTTCCCCTATTGTTTTTCAATGCATCTATGAGTATTTCTCTTTCAAGATTTGCTACCGCTTCCTCCAAAGACATGTCGGGAAGGGTTGAGGACTCTTCTCCTGTCTGGAGAGTAGGCGGCAGATGGTAGCTATGTATTACACCCTCTTCACACAATAGAACTGAACGTTCAATGCAGTTTTCGAGTTCTCTTACATTTCCAGGCCAGTGATAACTCATTAGCATGTCGATGGCAGGTGTTGAAAACCGCTTAATTTTTTTGTGGTTTTCTTTCGAGTATTTCTCAAGAAAAAAATCAGCCAGAAGGAGTATATCGGTTTTTCTCTCCCTTAGAGGTGGCATATATATGGGAAAAACATTCAATCGATAATACAGGTCGCCTCTGAAAGATTCGTCTTCCACCGCTTTTTCAAGGTTTTTATTTGTTGCAGCTATAATTCGAACATCAACTTTTATCGTTTTAAGGCCGCCAACTCTCTCAAACTCTTTTTCCTGAAGAACACGAAGTAACTTTAACTGAACATCCATATCGACAGAACCTGCTTCATCAAGAAAGATAGTGCCCTTATTTGCAAGTTCAAATTTTCCGATTTTTTGTTTAACAGCACCTGTAAAGGATCCTTTTTCATGACCGAATAGTTCACTTTCTATCAGGTTTGAAGGAATGGCAGCACAATTCACCTTTACAAACGGTTGCTTTGCCCTAAGACTGTTGAAATGAATCGAGTTTGCTACAAGCTCCTTTCCTGTTCCACTTTCACCCCTTATAAGTACAGTTGCAGTACTACGGGATACCTGTGAAATCATTTGAAATACTTCCCGCATTTTGTTGCTGTTACCTATAATATTTGTAAACTGATATTTGCTTTCAAGTTGGCTTTTAAGCCGTTTGTTTTCTTCTTTCAGCTGTTCACTCTCAATGCGGATCGTTTCCAGGTTTATAACATGTGTTGCTATCATTGTAGCGATAACAGACATGAACTTTTTCCCTTCCGCAAGAGAGTATTTTTTATTATACGGTTTGTCTACGCTCACTGCACCGATAACCCTATTCCCTTTTTTTATAGGTACACAAATAAAGGATAGCTCCTGATCCTTTTCGCTCTTACGTGCCGCAGTTCGATCAAGAAATTCAGGTTCCTCGCTTATTTTAGATATTGTAACAGCTTTTCCGGTCTGGATTACTTTTCCGGTAATTCCTTCTCCAAGCTTGTATCTGCCTTTCCTCATTGCGCTTTTTGAAAGACCGTGGGCAACTTCGATATTGATTTCATTTCTCAGAATATTTAATATCGATATGGTTCCACGGAACATTCCCATTGACTCGGAAAGTATTCGAAGTACATTGTAAAGAGATTTTTCAAGGTCAAGGTATTCGTTTAAAGCCTTGCTTATCCCATAAAATAGTGTGATTTTTTCTATTTCTTTCACGACTCACCTCATATTGATGATCATTTTTGTAAAATAAGGGTGTATAAATAACAAAATTGTAATATTTGTCAACATATAATATTTAGAGTTTATTTTTTATTAGAAAATATAATTACAAACTTGTAACCTTTTTATAAATTTTCTATGATTAATAATACTCTTAAAAATGTTCATTATTGTTAAAATTGATGGCGTCGTAAAAAGTCTCCATCTACTGCGTTATAGCGTTTGGCCAGACGTTCGACATACTACATGTATGCCTTCACGCCTGGCCAAACACTATGCCTTATATATGAAGATTTATACTTAGCCATGTGTTATACTTTTTACGAGTTCATCAAAATTCAATTAAGGCAGAATCTTTAGCCCACCTCTTGAGGATAAAAATTTGATTCTGATTCAGGAATAAGGCAAAAGACATATATTGAGACCTTTGTATATTGTCATGGCATGTCTTTTGCTTTGTATTTACCTTATTATATACTGAAACCGGATATAACAATAATCGTAATTATTATGGCAGAACACCCATCAACAATACTTAAACAAAAAAGAACGGACCTTATTTCCAGTTTTCTGGAAGATAACAACGAAGATTTTCTCGAACAACACTCTCGACTATTTGATGATTATTTCTGTGGTGTTTTCGAAGAAAGCGCTGTCGGTCCCCGGATGAATATTGTGAAAAACCCCTATGCCGTTGTTGCTCTTGGCGGTTATGGGAGACAGGAGCAGTGTATTTGGTCTGATATTGATCTACTTATTCTCTTCAGAGACAAAATTACGACTGAGGCAGAAGATCTTATACGAGAGATCGTATACCCTTTATGGGATATAGGCCTCCAGGTGGGGTACTCTACAATGACAAAAAAAGAATGCCTCAACCTGGCAAAGGATGATTTTGAGGTATTAATGTCGGTTCTTGACAGTCGTTTTATATGCGGCATGTCCAAAGTATACTTTGATTTCAAAAAGGAGTTGATGGGAACATTCGCCAATTCAAAATCTGAAAAAATAACCTCGTGGCTTGTTGAAAATAACCATATTCGGCATCAGCGTTTCGGAGACTCGACTTATCTTCTTGAACCAAACCTCAAGGATGGAAACGGCGGTTTAAGGGATTATCATACATTGTTGTGGATTGCCGGGATTAAGTCTGATCTCAAACAGCCAAGAGATCTGGAGTATTACGGGTATCTGACACACGATGAATTTGAGGCGTTAACCGAAGCGTTGTATTTTATCTGGAACGTGAGAAACCGTAACCACCAAATAGCCGGGAGAAAATGTGATCAAATTTATATTGAATACCAGATAAAACTTAGTGCTTTTTATTATCCGGAAGTCTCAGATATTCATGAACAGGTTGAACGATTTATGAGTAAACTTCACGGTCATATGGAACTGATAAAACATCAGTACCAGATGTTTCTTGCTGAAATGGGGTATGTTGGCAGCAAAAAACTGAAAAAAGGTTTTTTCAGAAAACATACGCCTATAAAAGGGCTTATAGTTAAAAAGAATATGTTGAACTTTGTTTCACTTGAAGCTGTCCTTAAATCACCTGAACTTTTAATTAATATTTTTGAAGAAAGTATGCGCCTGAAAGTTCATCTGAGTACTGAGGCCAAGCGGGTTGTAAAAGAAATGTCACATCTTGTAAATGAAGATTTTAGATCCTCACCCGGTGTTGCCAAATCTTTTGAGAATATTCTGGTTACTCATGTTCCTGGTTTTACGATACTGAATGAAATGTTAAATACCGATTTTCTAGTCAGATTTCTGCCCGAATTTAAAAAAATCGTAAACAGGGTTCAATATGATGAATATCATCTTTATACTGTAGACAAGCATTTATTACGAACCGTTCAAACTCTTAAGAAGTTTGGGATAAACGAAGACACCGATAATTATCAATTATTCCATGAGTTTTATAAAGAAATCCCTGACAGAAAAACAATGCTGTGGGCCGCTCTTTTTCATGACATAGGGAAAGGAGAAGAAGGCAAAAGTCATGCTGACCAGGGTGCTGAAATTGTAAAACCGATACTTAAAAGGATGGGTTATAAACCGGAGTTTGTTGAAATAGTTTCATTTTTAATAAGGGAACATCTGTTTCTGATTAAAGTTGCAACCAGAAGAGATATAAATGATGAGATGACAGCAATTTCATGTGCAAGAAAAATTAAGGATATTAATCTATTAAAGATGCTTTACCTTCTTACTGTAGCTGATTCCATGGCTACCGGACCAAAGGCCTGGAATGACTGGATAGCTGTCCTGTTAAGAGAGTTATTCCTGAAGGTTATGCATATTCTTGAAAATGGTGAGCTTGCAACAACAGAAGCAGTAAAAGCGGTAGATGAGAAAAAGAAAAGGATACTTGCATCGGTCGCAAAAAAAGAAGACATTAAAAATCTTGAATTTTTAATCGAAAATATGTCCCCCAGATACCTTCTATATGTTTCCGCAGAAGATATTCTGGACCATATAATGCTTTTTAATAACCTGGGTGATTCAGAGTTTGCATGGAATATTTCCAGTGGTATGGATTCAGACACAAGGACTGTATCCATTTGTGCTAAGAACAGTCCCGGTCTGTTTTCCAGGCTTTCGAGTATATTCACTTTATATAATCTTAATATTCTTGATGCCCAGATTTATACCTGGAGAAATAATATTGCTCTTGATATTTTCACTGTAACCCCTCCTATGGATAGTATATTCGAAGACGATATATGGTCCCGTGCAAAAAAAGACCTTTTGTCTGTATTATCAGGGGATCTGGATGTTGATAATCGTTTACAAGCCAGCATGCTGGCAAGTCGTAAGGAATATAAACACCTCCTTAAAAGACCTCACCAGGTAAAAATTGATAATGACAGTTCAAGCTTTTTTACCATTATTGAAGTATTTGCATATGATTTCCCCGGTCTTCTATTCAGTATTACAAATATTTTCTTCAGGTTGAAACTTGATGTACATATTGCCAAAGTTGCAACAAAACTGGACCAGGTTGTAGATGTTTTTTATATCCGAGATCTTAACGGAGAAAAGATAGAAAATAGCGAACAATTGTCAGAATTAAAAAAAACAATTGAAGATGTACTTGATACAAATAATTAGTTTTTCCATATGGGAAATAAATGATATAAAAACTTTTAAACTCCATAAACAAATCAGGAATTGAATTATAAACAGGAGAATTTCATATGAAGAAAATTGAGGCGATCATTAAACCTTTCAAACTTGATGATGTAAAAGAAGCCCTTAATGAAATCGGTATTCAGGGAATGACTATCGTTGAAGTAAAAGGATACGGACGTCAGAAAGGACATAAGGAAATCTACCGTGGAGCTGAATATATTGTTGATTTTATCCCAAAAATTAAAATCGAACTGGTTGTCGATTCCCAGGTGGTAGATAAGGTGGTAGAAACTATAAAAAAGGCTGCAAATACCGGGAAAATAGGCGACGGGAAAATATTCGTCCTTTCTGTTGAACAGGCAATAAGGGTTCGTACAGGTGAAACCGGTAAGGATGCTATATAAGTGTAGTTTAATTAGTTTTATTAGTTTTATTAGTTCGATTGGTTAACTAATAAAACCCAATAAAACTAATTAAACCAATACTAACCACCAACAATATACCGGATATCACTTCAAAATCATATTACCAATTGCTGAATCCCCGTAAAAAGATTTAAACATAATACCTATAGATTTGAAAATCTAACTTTATTACAAAATGGTAAACTTCTCATAAATTTACTTACATAAATGTAGTAAATATTTTTGCGTTTCTCGCCCTCCTATCAATATACTTAATGATATCAAATATAAACAAGGACATGCGGCGCAGTGGCATGCATGTTGCGTTATATTCTTTTTTAACAGAATGAACATAATTAATTTTTATGAGGATATTTCAAATGAAACTAAGATCAGCAGCAATTCCGCTTTTTGCATTATTTGCATTGTCATTTTCTTCACCAGTAATCGCAGCAGAAAACATATCGGTTGATTCCGGAACTACAGCCTGGATGTTGACGTCAACCGCCCTGGTGCTTTTAATGGTTCCCGGGCTGGCGATGTTTTACGGAGGACTTGTCAGAACAAAAAATGTATTGGGAACAATGATGCACAGCTATGTTGCTATGGCCATAATTGGTGTTTTGTGGGTCGTTTGCGGTTATTCTCTTGCTTTCGGAAAGAACATTCTTGGCGGTTTTATAGGTTGGAACAATGATTATTTTTTATTAAAAGGTATAGATGATGTTATTATAAACGGTGTTCCTGAATATGTACTGGCGATGTTTCAGGGCAAATTTGCTATTATTACTCCTGCGTTGATAAGCGGAGCACTCGCTGAGCGCGTTTATTTCAAGGGTTACACCCTGTTTATTACATTATGGTTCTTACTCATCTACTGTCCGTTATGTCACTGGATATGGGCATCTGACGGCTGGCTTTATAATGCCGGCGCATCAGGAGTTATAGACCTGGCCGGAGGACTGGTTATTCATGTTTCTGCCGGAGTCAGTGCACTAGTTGTTGCCTTGCTGCTTGGTGCAAGACGGGGATATCCGAAAACAGCCATGCATCCAAATAACCTGGTAATGACAATGATGGGGGCAGGGCTTCTCTGGGTTGGATGGTTCGGTTTTAACGCAGGTTCGACTGTTCAAAGCGGACTTGACACCGCAAGGGCTCTAACAATGACTCAGGTTTCGGCAGCAAGCGGTGCTTTGACATGGCTTGTTATTGAATCGATTGCATTCCGTAAGTCCACATCACTTGGCTTTGTGTCAGGGATACTTGCCGGTCTTGTTGTAATCACCCCGGCTGCAGGTGTGGTACAACCTTTAGGGGCAATAGTTCTTGGTGCTTTATCTTCTTTTGTATGCTACTTCGCACTTCAAGCCAAAATGAAATTCGGTTATGATGACAGCCTTGACTGCTTTGGAATACATGGCGTGGGGAGCGGCCTGGGTGTTCTCCTGCTTTGCTTTTTTATACGTGACAGCTGGATGCAGGATGCCGCAATATCCGCCGGGGGCAGTTGGAACATGTGGAATCAGCTTGTGATTCAATTAAAAGGGATAGGGGCTACTATAGCTCTTGCAGCTGTGGGCACATTTGTAATCTACTTTATTGTTGAAAAGACTATTGGTTTTAGAATTAATGAACAGGAAGAGATTGAAGGTCTTGATAAATCCCTGCATGGTGAAAATGGTTACGGGCTTATTTATTCAGATTATACAGGGTAATATAAAATGATTTTTCGTGGAATCTTTTTCCATTTCTAAGGTCAAAAGAAATGAAAATATAAATTATTTTGCAATAGGCAGTGTTATAATATAAGAAATATTTATTTTGATAACATACAAACAACAATTCTTATTCTCATTTATAATCTTTAAAAAAAAGTAAGATATTATGGAGGAATTATCATGACACCTGAAGATGTTTTAAGTATGGCCAAAGAGAATGGAATAAAGGTTCTTGACATCCGTTTCATGGATTTTCCCGGTATCTGGCAGCATTTTACTGTTCCCATAAGTGAACTTAATGAATCAAGTTTTGAAGACGGATACGGATTTGACGGATCTAGTCTTCGCGGATGGCAGCCTATCGACGCCAGTGACATGCTGGTTATTCCGGATGCTTCAACAGCTAAGATGGATCCGTTTTTTAAAGAACCGACACTGGTTATGATTGGAAACATTGCAGACCCTCTTACACGCGAATCTTATACTCGTGATCCGCGAAACATAGCCAAGAAAGCCGAAATATACCTCAAAAGTACCGGGATAGGGGATGTAGCTTACTTTGGCCCGGAGGCTGAGTTTTTTATCTTCGACAATGTACGTTATGAATCCCAGAAAAACCTTGCATTCTATGAAGTAGATTCTGTGGAAGCGACATGGAATACCGGAAGGGATGAGGAACCAAATCTTGGATATAAACCAAGGCATAAGGAAGGTTATTTCCCTGTACCACCCGTAGACAAATTTCAGGACTTAAGAACCGAGATGCTTCTCACCCTGGAAGAACTTGGCATTGATACCGAGTGCCAGCATCATGAGGTTGCAACAGCAGGTCAGGCGGAAATCGATATGCGCTTTAAACCTCTAGTACAGATGGGTGACCAGCTTGTATGGTTCAAATATGTTCTGAAAAATGTCGCATATAAGAACGGCCATACGGTTACATTTATGCCCAAGCCTCTTTTTGAGGATAACGGGACAGGTATGCATACTCACATAAGTATCTGGAAGGGTGATGAGCCTCTGTTTGCAGGTGACAAATATGCCGGCGTTTCGCAGGATGCTCTTTACGCAATTGGCGGTATACTTAAACATTGCAATGCCCTTTGTGCATTTACCAATCCTACAACAAACTCTTACAAGAGGCTTGTTCCAGGATTTGAAGCCCCTGTTAATCTTGCATATTCAAGCCGAAACAGAAGTGCAGCCGTGCGAATACCTATGTACTCATCATCACCCAAGGCTAAACGAATCGAATTTCGTACACCTGATCCGTCGTGCAACGGGTATATTGCTTTTTCTGCAATGCTTATGGCAGTTATTGACGGTATTGAAAACAAGATTGATCCTGGTGATCCGCTTGATAAAAATATCTACGATCTGCCTCCTGAAGAACTTGCCCATATCGAATCGGCACCGGGTTCTCTTGAAGAAGCCCTGGAAGCTCTCAGTAACGATAATGAATTCCTGCTCAAAGGGGATGTGTTCACAAAAGATGTGATAGAAAAATGGATCGAATACAAAACCGAAAACGAGATTAACCCTGTAAAACTTCGTCCCCATCCCCATGAATTTTTCCTTTACTATGATATATAGTTTTGAATATTCAGCCCTCCTGAAAAGGCGGGCTGAATATATTTTTTAAACATACCTACCGTCATCCTCATGGAAAGTTTTTAAAACAAATCGTTATTCCTGAATTTTAAATATCTTATCAAACAAACTCATTCCAAACACAGTAAATCTATCACATAAATCGTCCTGTATCAGCTTATAAATTATCTATATCGTATATTTTCAATATGTTGTGAATTATTGTGCCTTTTTCGATTTCTTGACATTAATTGATTTTTTTAGTATATTATTTTTATTGCTACTGAAAATAAATATTGTTTTTCCCTTTGTGTTCCACATATCTGTAATTTCTTCTAACATATAATACAAGCGGTTTCTATTAAATGGGTAAACCTCACCAATTGGTACTAATAAAAAGGAGGTGTAAAATGGCAGATAAAAAGAAAAAAGTGTTGGTAGCCATTGACGGATCTAACATATCCACTGATTTAATAAGCTATGTTGGAGAATCTTTTTCACCGGTTAATACAGATATAGTACTTTACCACGTCGATGTAGAGGTACCTGAATTATTTCTTGATACGGGAATAGAGCAGGAGTTTTTTTTAAAGATGCATTCCGTAAGGGCCTGGATGATAGAAAGCCAGAAAAGAATTGAAGAATTTATGAAGAAGGCCGAAGAATCTCTCAAAGGCTACGGATTTACAAAAGACAGTATTACAAAAAAAGTAGTTGAGCGTAAGTCGGGAGTTGCAAGAGATATTATCAATGAGTCCCTCAAAGGATACAGCGCTGTTGTTCTAGGTCGCACAGGTGTCAGCAAACTAAAAGATTTTATAATAGGAAGCATCGCCAGCAAACTCTTAGGAAAAATGCATCATGTTCCCCTTATCGTTGTAGGCAAATCGCATAATCCGCGTAAAATTTTAATAGGATTTGACGGATCAGATTGTGCAAAAGTAGCTGTGAACCATGTCGGTGATTTTTTCACTGGTGGAGATTGCCATGTCTGTCTTTGTCATGTGGTACGCCCTATAAATCTTACGCAATTGGTTGAAGAACCAGAAAATTTGCCTCCGGAAAATTTACCGATAGATGAGCTTGAATGGCTGAAAGTGCGAAAAGATTCAATTAACCCCCAATTAGACAGCGCCGCCAAAGATTTGATTGATGCCGGTATCCCGCAAACCCGGGTGACTAAGAAAATACTTGTGGATCAGCACAGCCGAGCTGAAGCAATCATTGAAGAAGCAAAAAAGGGAGGGTTCGGAACGATAGTAGTCGGCAGAAGAGGCCTGACATTTGTCGAAGAATTTTTCCTTGGACGAGTAGGGAAAAAGGTTTTCCAGATGGGGGATGATTTTACAATCTGGGTCGTCAGTTAATTCTTTTAGAAACTATCTCAAAATAAATCTAAGTGCCCCTGATGGCGTTACAAAGCGGCTCAAAATGCTCACATACTACATGTATGCTTTGCTTTCCCGCCACTTTGTGCCTTGCCAGGAACCCTAATCTTTTTTTGAGATAGCTTCTAATTATTTAAATCACTGTTTCCAAAACACCAATAGAGGATTGAGATATGATTTTCAGCCTGTTTCTTTGATATGCTAATAGATTTTTAGTAAAAGGCTACTCTTTTAAATCAATATAGTACGCCCATATTTCTATAATTTTTTCCCGTATATCCGCAAACCTGTTTTCGTACACAATCGCCGGTTTCTCCTGAAGACTTAGTTTGTGAACTTCCGAACGATACGTTAAATATGCTTTTTTCAGGAAATTCGATGATTTTTCGTCAAGTATCCCTGTTGACGAAAGTGTTTCAAGCTGACGAACGTTGTCTGACCACACTACTATTTCATTATATTTCTTTGCATTTAATAGAAGTAAATACTGAACAAGAAATTCAATATCAATAATACCACCTTTTCCATGCTTGATATTAAATATACCTTCTTCCGGTGTGTCGTGCTCTTTACGGATTCGATCCCGCATAGAGCTTATTTCGTTCATGAGCTCCCACCTTTCCCTTTTTTGAGCCAGCACCTCTTTTCGCATATTGTTAAAATATTTAATTATCCAGCCATCTCCGCAGATAGCTCTTGATCTTACAAGAGCTTGGTGCTCCCATGTCCATGCGTCTTTAAACTGGTAATCCCTGAATGCAATTATATTACTGACTAGTGGACCGGACTTCCCGCTTGGGCGGAGCCTCATGTCTATTTCATATAATTTGCCTACATTTGAAGGAGTTGTCAGAATGTGAACTATTCGTTGTCCAAGACGCGAATAAAACTGGGGAGAATCTATTGGTTTTTCACCCTCAGTCAACTCTTTACTCCCTGCATGTAAAAAAACAAGATCAAGGTCCGAGCCGTAACCAAGCTCTATCCCGCCAAGTTTTCCGTAAGCAATAATCGCAAACCCTTTATCACATGCCCTACCGTCAATTGTACATTCCGGCCTGCCATGTTTTATACTCATACTTTCCCATGACAGTTCAAGTACTACATTTATTATTGCTTCAGCTATATAAGAAAGATAGTCACTTACTTTCATAAGTGGAAATGCTCCTGAGACATCTGCAGCAGCAACACGAAGGATATTTATGTTTTTGAAAATAATCAGTTCTTCTATCTGCTTTTCAAGATCATCATCCGGTACATTTTTCATACGTTGAAGAATATCCTGTTCGAGTTCGGATCTTTCAGGTGGCTTGTAAAGGGTCCTCGAATCGAGAAGCTCATCAAGTAATAACGGATGCCGGGCAAGAAAAGTAATTATCCAGGGGCTTGATGCTGAAAGGTGGACAAGGCGTTTAAGCGCACTCTGGTTTTCAAGAAGCAGGGATATATAATTGGAACGACGTTTAATAGTTTTAATCAGATCTATAATTCGCTTGAGGGCAAGATCAGGTTGTTCCGAAGCCCCTGTATATTGAAGAACAAGCGGCATTAGTTTGTTGAGGCGTTCTCTGGCTTCAGTACTTAAAACACGGGTGTCAGAGTCATTACGAACAAAATCCAGCAGACGATTTACTTCATCCGGATTATTAAAACCTCCATTTTCTAGTACTAGTGAAGTCTGATCCTTGTCTGCAATATCCTGCCAGACATCATTCATATCAATTTTTACCTGATCATCATTATTATCGTCTTCATTTACAAGGAGTTCCTTAAAATTCTGATGAACATTATTAATATGGTTTTCCAGGAGAATTGAGTATTCCTCCCAGTTATCACAATTCATTGATATAGCAAGCCGTAGTTTTCCTTTGTTGTCTAAAGGCAGATCATGGGTCTGCTGGTCAGAAAATTCCTGAAGACGATGTTCTGTATTCCTCAAAAATTTATATGCATCGGAAAGTTCCTTGCTTACTTTTTGTGGTATGTAAGCTTTAGAAGAAAGGATATGAAGAACGTCCAGGATCTTCCTTTCCTGGAGTAAAGGTTCTACACCACCTCTTATAAGCTGGAACACCTGTCCAAAAAATTCAATTTCACGTATTCCGCCAGGACCAAGCTTGATGTTTTTTTTCAAACCCTTTCGCTCTACTTCTATGGATATTTTATGTTTCATCTCTCGTAGAGACTCATAAACACCGTAATCAAGGTATCGTCGATATACAAAAGGCTTCAGCCTTTGCAGTAAAATACCCCCTTGATCTATATCTCCTGCCACAGCCCTTGCTTTTATCATGGCGTATCGTTCCCATTCCCGCCCCTGTCTTTGATAATATTCTTCAAGTGCACTAAAATTTGTGATAAGCGGGCCGTTTTCTCCAAAAGGACGAAGACGCATATCAACTCGGAATACGATACCACCTGTTGTTTTTTCACCAAGAGTTTTAATGAAGTTTCTGGAAAGACCTGTGAAAAACTCCTCGTTTGTTATTTCTTTTGGGCCGCCAACTACTTGTCCGGTCTCAGGATATGCGAAAATAAGGTCCACATCGGAAGAGAAGTTTAGCTCTCTGCCGCCTAATTTCCCCATTCCTATAACCACCATTTTCTGATGTACTCCATCAGAACTTGCCGGTATACCGAATTTTTCACAATGCTGCTCATAGAGAAAAGAAAGAGTCTTGTCTAAAATTTCATCCGCAAATACTGAAAGATCATTCATGGTTTCTGAAAGTCCTGCGTATCCTGACAAATCACGCCACGCAATCCGAACCATTTCGAGGGTTCTTTGTTTTCTTAGGGTGACGCCCAGCTCGATATCATTTTTTGCATCATAAAGTGATTTTTCCAGCCTGGAAGAATATTCATCACCACCAAACGATTTTCTAAGATCACCACTTTTAATAAGAGCGGATATCATTTCAGGGTTCAGGGAAGCTGTTTTAGCTATAAAATCACTTAGGGCAAATACCTTTTTCATTTCTTCAATAAGAACATTATCATCCGGAAGTTCTATCCCGGCCTTTTCTGATGCCTTGATAAAAGGATCCCATTTATTATTCAGGTCTTCCATAAGTTCTTTTGAAAGATTTTTCATTTTGTTAAAGGTATGTTTAGCTATGTTGTTTAATTACCAACCTATCCGGCTAATTCAGCATAAAGCTCAGGATTAAAACCGATAATAAACTTGTCTTTAATACGCAAAGCAGGAGCCCTCAGATTACCACTAGGGCCTATCACATGTTTAAGAATTGTAGCTTTATCATCATCACCGGGATTCCAGGATGAAACTTTTTTACCTTTTGCAGTGATAATTGTTTTAGAGTCATGAATCAGCTCCCATACAGAATCAGAATTAATTTTTTCTTTACGGGCATCCACTACCATGACAATTTTAATTTGATTAGCGTCAAGAACCTCTTGAGCATTTTTACATGATTTTCAACCTTTACGAAGGTAAGCCCAATCAATCTTCATAAACACCTCCTAATTTAATTTATTTCCCCTTAAAAACAGGTTTTCTCTTCTCTATAAATGACATGATTCCTTCAGTCAAATCGTCAGAGGCCAGAATGCTTACGTTTTCAATAACCTCAAGTTTAAGAGAATCTTTTATTGCCATGTCCCATCCCATACTGATTGTTCTTTTTGTAGCTTGAACTGCCAGAGGGGCCGCTTCTGCAATTCTTTGGGCCATAGTTTCAGTTTTTACTGACAGAGCCTCTGTCTTATATACATTATTTATAAGCCCTATACCCAGAGCTTCCTTTGCATCTATTTCCCAGCCGGTAAAAAAAAGTTCTTTGGCTTTGGCTGTCCCTACCAGACGGGAAAGCCTTGTAGTTCCACCCTGATCGGCAATAAAGCCAAGATGGTTCATAGGAAATCTGAAGGTAGCATCATCAGATGCCAGACGTATGTCACAGGCTAAAGCTATTTCAATACCGCCGCCGATTGCCATTCCTTGCATACAGGCTATTACAGGTACCGGCAACCATTCAATAGAATTGAAAACATTCTGAAAATCTACTATTTCCTTCATTACAGATTGCCGCGATCTATCTTTACTTTCTGTGAAAGAAGATTGTATTTGTTCATTCTGCATTGAGATATCCAGACCTGATGAGAAGGCTTTTCCCCCGGCACCTTTTATGACAACAACTCTGACATCATCATTTGATTCAATCTCTGATATGCATCTCTGGAGCCCTGTCCATGCATCACCGTCAAGAGCGTTGTGCCTTTCCGGTCTGTTCATGGTTATAGTTGCAATATGGTCTTCAATATTCAGCAAAATTTTTTCATTTTCCATAATATACTCTCCTCTCAAAAGAATATTAATATTATATATCAGAACTATTTACTATTGATTTGAAATTTGTATCAAAAAGTATATTTGTCATTTTTGTCAAAATCCAGAATGCCAATAAGGGCAGAAAAATCACCTGAATAAAAAAAACTCCTGCATACAGCCAGGTTAATTCAAGTAAATTTACTATTATTCCACTCGTTTGATTTTTTACTGATTTTAGTACTTTTTTCAATTCAATAGTTTTTTGCTTTAAAATCGAGGCACTACCTTTAATAGTCCCCATTATGCCGTCAATTTCGGGAAGATTAAAATCTTTCAGTTCGTTAAAATTTGATGAACTAAGAGCAAGTTCACTCCTCGCAGTTGATATTTTTTTCTGAAAAAAATGCTTGTTAATAAAATTGTTTGTAACAGCTGAAAGCGGGAGAAAAAAACGAAAGATTATAACAAGTAAAGTAACTCGCAATAATGCCTGGTGAATAGCTTTAAGCCTTTTGTCTCCACTCCAGATCAAAATTGATAAAAGCAGGATTGCAACAGAAAGAATTAACGGTGCGATAAAAACACTAATTTCATAAAATATTTTTTGGACTCCAAGTGACACTATTGCTGTTACGATAACATCAGATAACCGTTCCGTCATATCATCAATAGGATCTAACGCCTGACCAATTGCTAATGACAGACCTATACCAGCCGGTTCCAATTGAAGCTTGGATTCTTTAATTATCGATACTGATGCATTTATCACCCTACATGTAGTATATGCTAAAGCAGCTTCACTTACTGCAGTTTTAAAATATTCATCTGCATTTTCATCAATAATCGGAACCTTGATCTCAGCAGAGATAAATAAAAAAATTGCAGCAATTACACCTATTATTGATAGGATAGCTTTTTGTTTCATATTTGCCTCCCTGCTGTCCAAAATTACGATTATGTCATATGAAAATATACAATTTTTTATGGCTTATTGAATTACTTTGCCGAAGTGTTGAAATATATTTAAAAAATATTATTATGTTAATCTCGCATCAAATCTGTTTCTAATATGAGTTATTCGATACAATAATTCGCTTTTTTATAACATATCGGTATATTAAGTCACAGTCTACTGTTTTTTTAAGTTTATAAGAATTGATGAACTCGTAAAAAGTATAACCGATGGCTAAGTAGAAATCTTCATATACAAGGCATAGTTGTTGATCAGGAGTGAAGGCATACATGTAGTATGTCGAACTTCTGATCAACCTCTATAACGCAGTAAATGGAGACTTTTTACGACGCCATCAAGAATTGAATATGACTTTATAGTAAGTCGGCTAAGATAATTTTACAATAATCATAAATCAGAATATATACCCCCTTCAATTTTTGAAGTAAATTATTAGAGAACTTATAATATTGACCCACAATGCTGACTTTGTTAGAGATTATTGATTGCTTAATAAAAGAGAGTCTGGTTCGATAACTTTCATAACAGATATAAATTTGCAATAATAGGCGAAGCTGCTTCCAACTGGTTGGGACATAAAGAACACATCTAAAAACAGCATGCCGGAAATGAAGAGCGAATTTTAGCGACAAGAATTTAACCCGGTGAACCCAAAACGACGGAGTATAAAATGAAACTTACCAGCGAGGAACGTTCGATTCTTGAAGGCAGAGAGGGTAAAACCTTGAAGAAGGTGATGAAATCGCTTGTGATGTTCGGTGATGCTTTTGATGCAGAACGACTGGCATCACTTGATGGCCCTGTTCCCATGGTGTTTTCCACTGCAAATATTTTAATGGCTCCGTATTTGGATATGGTTAACGAAATTGTAAACCAGGGCCTGATCATGAAGAAGAAATTTACAGTAGATCCCCGGCCGTTTGATTTCGAAAACATAGAATATACCGAGGACCAGAAAGCTGTACTTAATAATATGTTCCCCAAGGAAAAGGAATACAAGGAGCAGTTATTGAAAGCGGGATTGAAGGACGAAAACGCATACACATGCACCTGTTATATGAAAGAAGTAGGTAATACCCCTAAGAAGGGAGATATTCTTGCCTGGGCGGAATCTTCGGCGGTGGTTTTCGCCAATTCTGTACTGGGAGCAAGAACGAACCGAAATGCGGGGGGAATGGAATTTCTCAGCGGTATTCTCGGTAAAACCCCTCTGTTCGGATTGTTGACCGACGAAGGCAGAAAAGCCAGGTGGCGGATCGAATTAAAGACTTCCAGGTTGCCCGAAGCTACAGTTCTGGGAAGTGCAATCGGGATGAAGGTCAACGAAGACGTCCCTTATATTGTCGGGCTCGACAAATTTATTGGAAAAGAACTGAACAGCAATGCAAGAGATTACTGTAAAGACATGGGGGCTGCTGCTGCATCAAACGGCGCT
The DNA here is from genome assembly GCA_018693105.1 of Desulfobacterales bacterium. Classification (GTDB taxonomy): domain Bacteria; phylum Desulfobacterota; class Desulfobacteria; order Desulfobacterales; family SURF-7; genus JABHLN01. The sequence continues at coordinate 27,610 of JABHLN010000037.1, forward strand.
GTAGGGTTGTACCACGTGGAAAATCTTACACCTGAAGCAGTTGAAAAGGGAGAAGAACTATTTTTGGAAGATCACCGGAATTATATTGTTGACGACAAAGAGATAGAACGGATTATTGATTCATATCCTCTTATTTGGGAAAACCCTAAAGCAGACCCGGATATCTGTTTCATAGGCTGCCCTCACCTTTCTTTGGACCAGCTCTATGGCTGGAGTAAAAAAATCAATTCCGCATTGAAAACAGAAAAGCAAAAAAGGGTAAGAATTCAGACCTATCTGGCCGCTGCACCTGATGTTATAGAGAAGTTCAAACAGGATAAAAAAACATATCAAAATCTATTAGATATAGGTGTGAAGCCGACCTCCTTATGCCCATTAATCTTCCTTCAGATCCCGGCTTCAAATATTCATGCAGCGATTACCAATTCAAATAAACTCAGGACCTATTCCACAGCGAGATATTTAACAGACGAAAAAACCGTCCAGGTAATCGTAAAAGGTATAATATAGATAATAGTCTAAAATTGCGATGCTTTGGCCTGATAATCATATGAATATTTTTCAAACAAGTTTTTTTCTCAAGTTTTTTTCTATAGATAACTTTAAAAATGGAGTTTACAGGATTAAAATGAATAAAACATTTAAAGGAAGACCGATAATTCCTGGAAATATCAGAGGGGAGGCACTTGTTACCACACAGGGATTTAATATCCTGGCTTCCTACATGGGAGAAGGGTTTTTGGAAGGGGAAATAGGAATATGCAGCGATCAGAACAACAAGGCTCTTTATGGGAAAAAAATGTCCGGAAAGGTCCTTTGTCTGCCTGTAACAATAGGTTCAACTACAGGCGGTGTTCTTCTGCAGATAGCTTGTAAACAGAAATCTGCTCCGTCTGCTATGTTGTTCTCCGAGCATATTGATTCACTGGCAGCTGCGGGAGTGGTCTTAAGCGATATATGGGGAAATGGAAAAATCGTGACCGTTGATCAACTGGGGACCGATTTTCTTGACTACGTTAAGGATGGTATGGTTATGGAAATTAAGGAAGACGGTACCGTTATAATTACCGGGTAAAAAAATAACCCGGTCTAAAAAACACAAAGATGCCGGCCCAAAAAGGCCGGCATCTTTGCTTATATATACAGGCTAATTCAAAGAAATCGGCATACCCATCATGGGCCAGATAACCAGAACCGCAATCCCTGTGACAATCATTAGAATAATACTCGCAGGAACCCCTGCTTTAAAAAACTCACCGGTGGTGAACTGCTTGGAATCGTATGCTATGGCATTCGGAGCCGCACCCACAAGTAGAAGAAAAGGCATGCCAGATGTTACCAGTGAAGCAAATAGAATAACTTCCGGAGCTACATTCAGGTAAGGCGCGATGACAAGAGCCACGGGAAGCACAATGGCAATCGCTGCAACATTCATTATAAAGTTAGTCATCATCATAACAAAAAAAGCAATACCCATTATGAATACAAAGGAAGGTGCATTTTTAAACATCGTAAGCCAATTAACAGCCATCCAGTTTGCAGCACCTGTATCCCAAAGACAGAAACCTATACTCATTGCACCTGCAAAAAGAAGAATTATGTTCCATGGTACAGCTTCGAGATCGTCCAGATCCAGAATTCCCAGAACAAAGAAGAGAATAGTAGAAATCAGAATCAGAGCTGTTTTGTCAATAGGCTGCAGAATCGGTACAAAAGAACGAAGAGACATTATGAGAATACATACTCCAACAATAAGGGCTGCTACGATTTCCTTTTGCGTAATGGGTCCCATCTTACTGCTCAGATACTTAACTTTTTCTCTAAGACCGGGAACGGTCTTCTTTTCAGGCTTGAAGAAAACCATGAAAAATCCCCAAAGTATAAATACCATAATCCATCCGATGGGAAACATATAGTAGGAAAGCGTAAAGAAAGAAATATCTTTATCTACTATGTCCTTATAGAAACCGAGTGCAACTGCTCCCCTTGCAGCACCCAGAAGGGTGATAATACTACCTGCACCGGCCACATATGCCATTCCCATAAAAAGCCCTTTGCCGAACTGTGTTTTTTCATTCACATCATCAGAATATAGGCTGTATATGGTGAGGAGAAGCGGATACACTGTTGCCGCAACCGCTGTATGCGCCATGATATGGGACAAGGCCGCAGTCACAACAAAACAGCCCAGATATATCATACTGGTCTTTTCCCCAACTACATTCAACATCTTATATGCCAGCCTCTTGGTGAGTCCGGTTTTTGTAAAAACCAGGCCTATCACTATGGAAGCAAAGATAAACATTACCGAAGGATCCATGAAATCCTCAAATGTTTCTTTAGCCGGTCGGATCATAAAAAGTATCTGCAGAACCCCTATGGTTATACTTGTTACGCCTATAGGAACCACCTCGAAAACCCACCATATACCGGCAAGCAAAAACACCGCAAGAGCACCTTTCGCCTGCTTACTAAGCGCAAAATGTTCTCCCATCGGATCAATCGCATCAGGAAGCTGCGGAGCCAGGTATACTAAAAGAAAAACGGCAATACCCAATGAAAGAAAAAACATTTTCTTCATATCAAAGCTCAGCCTGCCCTCCACAGACATTTCAGGTCCACTACTATCGCTTTTATCTAATATATTATCACTCATCTATTTCTACTCCTTAATACCTGCAAATAATCATTTTAATATCTGTCAAACAAATTATACCAACAGCAGGTCCTATTATTATATTCAGAGGATCAAATAAAAATCGTACCGGCATTAAGTATAATTTTTGTTTTTTTCAAGGTTATTCTATGGTAATTCGTTGAGTATAAGACTCCCTATCTAATATACGTACAAAAATTCAAATCTAATTAGTCTTA